>JBAXZA010000158.1:0-4663 GCA_041670545.1 Eubacteriales bacterium
CGGCTCGGAGAGTCTGCCCTTAAAATACGACGCCAGATGCGCGTATTTGAAACCATGGCGGCGCTCAAGCGGAAGTCCCTCTCCGCCGCGGACGATCGAGAAGGACGAAAGCTTCGCGCCCTCTCCGGTGATGATATCTGTTATATCGACGCCGAACGCGGCGGCGCAGTTATGAATGAAGGTGAATGAAAAATCGGTATCTCCGTTTTCGCTTTTGAGATAATCTTCGGCTGAAACGCCGGTAATCTTCGCCATCTCCTCCACTGTTTTTCCGGAGATGCTGCGAAGCTCCGCTATGCGGCGCGCTATCTGTTTGAGTTGGTTTTCCACGTTTGATCAATACCTTTCATAATAATTTTGCGTCTGATATTGTCCGGCAGCGCCGTACGATTATGTTTTGGAATGGTTTATAATACCATTGTTATCACCATGACCGCAAATTATAATTGTTCGGCGCCGCTTTTTTATTCGGGGGATGAATCGCTCCGTATACCGGCTGCCGCGTTTTATCCCGGTTTAACCGAAGTCAACGCTGACAATACGGAGAGATTCAGAAAAAACAAAAATCCCGTCCCTTATATTTCAAAGGGACGGGATAAATAATCTTTTCCCGCGGTACCACCCGAATTAAATGCAGCCGCTTTCACGGATACATTTCACTTTAACGAAGCTCAGACAAGCTTCTCCACCTTAACGCGGCGTGTCGTAGACGCTTACTTCGGGTTAACCCGTTTTCTGCATCTCCGCTGAGGAGTGATCTGCTAAACCGGAGATATTATCCGCTCGCACCGAACGCGGACTCTCTGAAAATATCTTACCGCTTTGCCGTCTCCGTCATTGCGTTTTTATTATCGTTTATTATAACGCTTATCCGGTAAATTGTCAAGGGTTTTCACAAAATTATTTTCAACAATTCTATATATCCGCGTCAATTCGGTTATGTATATATTATACAATTATCAAAAGGTAATTTTTATATATAATACAATCATTTGACTATGTGGTAATATTTTATGATTGGCTATTGACATATCCATCTGACGTATGGTATAATGAACTTGTACATATGATTAGTAATTATTACCAGCAGCTTTGGGAAGCATCTGATTAATTCTCCGACGCGTCTAAATCAAGGGCGTTTAGCCCTTGTATTTCAAAATTGGCGAATGATACATTATTCAGAGTTTTCTTAGCTGCTCGGCGATCACGCCTTATTAATATTTAAAATAAACAGGAGGCCGATTATGAATCCGGAGAAAATATCACAGCTTGCCGACGCGATCGAAAAAAACGTCGCAAAAACAATTTATGGCAAAAACGATAAAATACGCTATGTTATATGCGCGCTGCTCTGCGAAGGTCATGTTCTGCTTGACGATATCCCGGGCACAGGCAAAACTACGCTTGTCAAAGCGCTCGCGCGTTCTGTTTCCGCCGACTGTAAGCGCATACAGTTCACTCCGGATCTTTTGCCCTCCGACATCACCGGAATCAATTTTTTTAATGCGCGCACACAGGAGTTCGAATTCCGGCGCGGGCCGATATTTACAAACATAATCATAGCCGATGAAATCAACCGTACCACTCCGCGCACACAGTCGGCACTGCTCGAATGTATGGGCGAGCGTCAAGCGACGATCGACGGCGTGACATATCCCATACCCTCGCCGTTTTTTGTTATCGCCACCCAAAACCCGATCGAGTCGAGCGGAACGTTTCCGCTGCCCGAAGCGCAGACCGACCGCTTTTTAATGAAGCTGTCAGTAGGATATCCAGACAAGGGGGCGGAGCGTAATATTCTCGATTCCTACATCGCCGAAAATCCGCTTGACACGCTTGCCGCCGTCTGTTCGCGCGAGGATATAACCGAAGCGCAAGGTTCGGTGCGGTCGATAACGGTCAGCGGGAGCGTCCGCGACTATATCGTCGCGATCACAGGTGAAACACGCCGCAGCGACGGTATCCGTCTCGGCGTCAGCCCGCGCGGAACGCTCGCGCTCATGCGCGCGTCACAGGCCTACGCCGCCATATCCGGACGCGATTTCGTGCTTCCGGACGATGTCAAGGCGTGCGCCGTGCCGGTTCTCGCACACCGGATTATATCACGCTCGCAGAATACCATACGAATGACCGATTCAAACGAAAATATTATCGAATACATCATCGACAAGGTTCCTGCGCCGATAAAATAATGCTGCACTAACGTAAAATTTCACGAAACGAGGTGACAAAGCCATGCTTTTCGTCGCTATTCTGCTTTCACTTCTCGCGGTTTATCTTATACAGATGAAAATATACGCCCGCCATACCTTCGACGATCTTTCCTACCGCGTGACGCTCAGCGCCGAGGAGGTTTTCACCGACGAGGATATCTTCATGTATGAGGAGATAAAAAACGCGAAAAATCTTCCGCTGCCGAGCGTCAAGGTCGATACCGAGCTGCCGCAGGGACTATCCTTCCGCATGATAGGACACGGCGGCGGAGACACCTATGTGCCGTACATTCAAAGCCTGTTCGTTCTCGCCGGACGCGATTATGTGAAGCGCCGCTGGCGCGTCACCTGCCGGACACGCGGAGTTTATAACATAGGCGAAGCGATAATCGTCGCAAACGATCTGCTCGGCTTCAACGCGCAGTCGAAAAAATATGAAGCCGCCGGAGATAAATTCAGCCGCATCGTCGTACTGCCCAAGCCGATCAATCTCGACGAGCATTTCACCTCGTCGCGCTATCACAGCGGAGATATCACCGTGCCGCGCAGTCTGCTCACCGATCCGCTCAGAGTCGCGGGCGCGCGCGATTATACGGCGCTCGATCCCATGAAGCGCATCAACTGGAAGCTTAGCGCCGCACATTCGCATCTCATGGTCAATGTTGAGGAATACACCCAGCGCCACCATTTCAATATCATACTCAATATGCAGTCGCGCGACATCGAAAAGCAGCCGGAGACGCCGTCCGTACCCGAATATATCGAGGACTGCGTCACCGTCTGCGCATCGCTCATCGATCGCGTTTCGGGCGACGGAATACCGGTCCGTATGTTCATAAATACGCCGCCGAAGCCGCTCGGCGCTCTGCCGCTTGAATACGACGGCGGAGCGATAGCGGCGACGCGCGAATACGCAGGCCGTCAGGATATGATCGAAGCTCTGCGTCTGCTCGCTTCGCTCACCATGAATATTTCTCTGCCGACTCATATCATGCTCGACCGTATCGCGCAGTCGCCGGAATATTTTTCCGGAGGTGGGAACATCGTCATGGTTTCGGCATATCTTTCCGAGCGCATGATCAATTTCGCCCGCACGCTTGAGGCGTCCGGCGTTCACGTTATGTTTTACATCACAACGACATACCAGAACGCCGAGAATATTCCCGGAGATATCGAAGTTTATTACCGCATGAACGCCGGAGGGGGCTTGATATGTATGCTGAAAACCATACGAAGTAACGGCTTTGCGCAGTCGGCCGGCAACGGGACGGTGCGGAAAACCGACGCTTTCGACCGTTTATATAAGGCTCTCGCCGTCTGCGCCGTTATATGCGTCCTCGCGCCGTTTTTTTATTCGACGATATTTAGAACATGGCTGATGCTTCCGCTGACCGCTCTGCTTGTCGCCGCCGGATATTTCATGCAGGCCGCCTACGGACGCGTCGCCGGAGTAAAACGCGTCGGAATCGACGCTTCATACGAGAGCATGAACCGCTTTTTCAGTCTGCGGCACTCCGCCGTCACCTGCACTGCCGCGTTTATCGTTTCGCTTTTCGCAAAATTCGCTGTCGACGCTTTTCTGCGCTGGCGAAGCGGAGTCGGAATGGATTTTGTCTACGACGCTCATTCGCTCTATCCCTATCTTGCGCTTGGCGCGGTTTTTATATCGATGTTCTGCGGAATATTCTGTTGGTTTTTTCCGTATGACCGCGTTATATCGACGAAAACCGTCTTTCCGCTGACCGCCGCGTTTCTCATCGGGTTCTTCCTAACCGCGTCGAACAGCGGCTTTATCACCCTTTCGCTGATAATTTACATCTTCTGCGCGCTTGTTATTCTAAATCAAAGCTACATCTCACGCGCCGCCGAGAGGACGAAAACGGCGCTTATCACACCGTCTATGCGCTTTTCGAACATCGCAATGATTGCGGTGCTCGTCGCGGCTGCCGCCGGAATCCTTATACTCATGACCTCGATGATCGTCGGAATCGCAGTTTCGGTCAAGGCGCTGCTCTATCTCGTGCTCGCTTCAGTTTTTCGCGGCGGAGACGAGAGTTATACTGAAGCCGCCGATGTCGCGGAAAGCGTTGACGAGGGCGTTTTCAATATGAGTGCGATCGGCATAAGCAATCCGTCGGAGGCGAAGGGCTTTTTCATGATCTTCGCCATTATTCTGCTCGGACTTATAATTCTATTCATTATTTCTCGAAAAATTGATGTTTTTCGCAAAATCGGCGCGTTTTTCGCCTATATTTATCAGAATATCATCGATTTTTTTTCGAATTTATTCAGCTTTGCAAAAGATAAAAATGATTATTACGTCGGACTCGATTATCGTGATGTCGCAAAGCGTATGAGCCATGAAGCCGTTCGCGAATACAGCGCCGACTCCGTCCCTTCTCCTCCGCTCGGCTGGCGTGAATATCAGCGCCGTCTCAGCGCCGCGAAAA
>JBAXZA010000159.1:0-4657 GCA_041670545.1 Eubacteriales bacterium
AACTTTTTAAAGATAGATCAAAGACAAAAAGAGCCTTCTCCAAAATTATGTTTGATTGTTTGTTGAATCCGACCAATATTTTGAGGATCATCACTGAAAATTGATTTCCGTGCCCGCAAAGCGTATATCGTTGACACAAAGAATGTCGGCGTGGTATAATATCATTATCCAACCGCTTTGCACATGGGGTATAAAGAAAGTGAGGAAATAGATGAACAAACCTGTGCAAAGTAAAATTATAGCAGGCTGCTACTGCCGTCTGAGCGAGGACGACGAACAAGACGGAACGAGCGTATCAATCGAGACACAGACTAAGATTCTCGGCGATTATTGCCGCGACCATTCGATGAAGGTGTATTCGTTTTATCAGGACGACGGCTGGACCGGTACGAATTTCGAGCGTCCGAGCTTTCGGAGAATGATGACAGACGCGGAAAAAGGGCTGATTAATACGGTGGTCGTAAAGGATTTATCGAGATTCGGGCGTAATTATTCGCGCGTCGGCACATATCTCAGCGAGATTTTACCCGAGATGGGTATTCGTTTCATTGCAATCGGCGACGACGTGGATTCCGCTGATGGAAATATCGACTATGACCTGATGATTCCGATAAAAAATGTTTTCAACGAATATTATCCCGCCGACTGCTCGCGTAAAACAAGACAAGCACTCGTTTCCAAGGCGTCCAACGGCGAATATATCGGTGCGCACGCTCCATATGGATTAAAAAAAATCCGCGTCCGACAAACACGTTCTTGAGTTCGACGAAGCGACGGCGCATATTGTAAAGTGGATATTCGAAATGGCGGCGTATCAAGGTTACGGTTACAACAAGATCGCCCGTGTGCTGACTGCGCGCAAGATTATTACACCGACAGCATATCAGGCGCAGCAGACGGGCAGGGAATACCACAAGAATCCATATGAATGGAATCTCACGACAGTTTATAAAATGATGGAAAATCAAGCGTACCGCGGCGATTTGGTCAGCGGAAAACGAAAAAAGCTGTCGTTTAAGAGCAAGAAGATAATCAAGCAGAGCGAAGAACAATGGATTATTGTGCGGGACATATTTCCGGCTCTGATATCCGAACAATTATGGGACGACGCGCATAAAGCCCTCGGAAGTCGGAAACGTGAAAGTCAATCCGGCTTTGTCAATATCTTCGCCGGACTGCTCAAATGCGACCGCTGCGGTTACGCGCTCGGCATCGCCAATGCAAGCAGCCGCTCAAATTATTTTGTCTGCAACACCTACAAAAAGAAGGGCGTTGAGCGTTGCTCAAGTCACTACATTTTGTACGAGGACCTCTATGACGCGGTTCTGCGGGACATCCGTCAGGTGCTTGCCGCCGTAAATATCGATAGGGACGCGTTTGTCAAAAAGATAATGTCGAAATTCGACAATGCAGACAATGGCGAAGGCAGGCGAATAGAAGCGGAGATCGCGTCGCTTGAAGCGAGGAGCGGTGAGCTTGAACATAAATTTGACCGACTGTACGATGACCGATTAGACGGGTTATTGTCGGATAGAAAGTTTAAAGAGCTGTCCGCAAAATGTGAAGCCGAGCAGGATGCAGTTGCAGAACGCCTTGAGGTGCTGCGAAAACAGCTTGACGGACAGGAATTGACCGAGCGTGGAGCAGAACAATTTGTCGAGATTGCGGAGAAATACAGCGATGTAGACACTCTTGATAAAGAGATGCTAAATCGGCTGCTTGATTCTATAGTCGTCGGCGATAGAATGCAGACAGCGAATGGAGTGGAGCAGAAAATTACGGTAAATTATAAATTTGTTGGTGCAGTGTGATGGTGTATCGCTACATTTCGCATCGGGTCGCTGGTTCGAGCCCAGCACAGGGAGCCAGCCGACTTGTCGGCGCAAAAAAGACGAGATGAATCGACCTCATCTCGTCTTTTTTGTTGTTCAAATCCAAAGATATAAGACATAACAATACAATATGGCTCTTTGTTGGCGGACATCGTCATTGTAAAATGTAAAAAAGCATAATATTGATCGAAAAAGTGCAGCCGGACGATTAATCGTTCGACTGCACTTTTATAAATTATGAGATACGTTTCAAATTATTTCTTATAGCCGCACTTGGGGCAGACGCCATTCTCGTTAAGCGCAATGCCGCAGAGCGGGCAGCGGTCGACCGTTCCCTGAGGAGCATATTCCTGCGATGCACCGTTTACACCGCTGGTAAAGGTGATTTTGACAATGTTGAGCTTGTCCTTGAGCAAATCATAAACGATCTTTATCATGCCCTCGACTGTCATGGTTTCCTTGGTGACGACAAGGCGGCAGTCGGGATATGCGGCCGCAAGCTCGGTTTTGAACGCTTCACCCTTCATTTTATTTTGAGGAGCGCCGTTCTTGATGCCCTGTTCCTCATAAACCTTGAGAATTGCGGGGAGCAGCGGGTCGTCCTCTCTGAGGATGAGAGCGTGATCAAAGTTTTTCAGCACATCCCATGCCGTTTTATTGATTTCGTTGCAGGGGAAAACCATGTTTACGCCGGCTTCGACGGTGTCCTCTACCTCAATAGTGAGAACGCCGGTGTGACCGTGCAGATACTGCGCCTCACCCTTAAAACCGTAAAAACGATGTGCATACTGAAGATCAAGTTTAGTAAAGCTTCTCATAATAAATACTCCTTAAAATATTCGGGATAACGCCCCCGCAGGCGAATTTATGTGACGGCGAATTGTTTTTGTCTGACACTTCACGGTTTCATTGAGAAGCCTTACATTTTGTGCAAAGTCCCTCAAAAACCGTGCGGTGGCGGTCGATGTGAAATCCGGTTTTTTGAGCGAGCAGTATGTCGGCGTCATGCTGATAATCGAGCGGAACGTCGAAGACGGCACCACAGCAGGTACAGAACATATGGTAATGGTAGTCGAGACGGCTGTCAAACCGGTCAGCGCCGGAGACCTTGACGTGCAGCAGTTCTCCCGATGAGGAAAGCTGTTCCAGATTACGGTAGACGGTGCCGCGGCTGATTTTGCTGTCCGCCGAGCGGATTTCCAGATAAAGCTGGTCGGCGGTAGGGTGGTCGTGATGTGCGAGCGCAACATCGAGCACAAGCTGCTTCTGCTTTGTCATTCTCTGTTGTTTCACGGGTTTACTCCAATCCTTTTTATTTCCATCGAGTTAATTATACTAATAGTAATAGGACTGTGTACTAATAATAACACAACATCCGACATTTGTCAATAGGTGTTTTGTAATTATTCAAATATTTACATAAAAAACACCGACGCATTGAAATTAGTGGCGTTTAACCTTGTATTTCAATGTGTCGGCAGTTTTATATATTGTTCGTAGGCTCTTGGTTTTGAGCTGAGCTTTCAATGGTGAGGAGTGCGCGTTTGATGTCAACGCCGCCGCCGTAGCCGCCGATACCGTTTGATGCGACGACGCGGTGGCACGGAATGATTATCGGCAGAGGGTTGCGGTGATTCGCTCCTCCCACCGCACGCGCTCCGCCGGGCAGACCGACCGCACGCGCGATATCGCCGTAGGTGCGCCGCTCACCGTAAGGGACTGCTTGGAGCGCCCTCCATACAGAAAGCTGAAAATTCGTGCCTTCCGGCGCGGCCGCAATGGTGAACGTCCTGCGCTCTCCGCGCAGATATTCGCTTATCTGACGATATGCCGTGCTGATAATGTCATCCTCGCCCCGATGTGCGGAGCTGCCGGAAATATCGCCGCCGAATATGATGTTTGTAAGCGCTGTGCCGTTAGATATCAGGCTCAATGCTCCTATAGAGGTGTCATAAGTGCAATAATATAACATTTACGACAACCGTCCCTCGAAATCGGCATAACCGAAGCGTTTTATCAGTCGCGGAACGCGGTCAGCGCCCACCGTGCAGATCGACGGCAGGGGCATACCGTTGAAGGTGTTGTTTTTTACCATCGAATATATTGCCATATCGCAAAACACAAGACGGTCGCCCGGACAAAGCGGACGGTCGAAGCTGTAATCTCCGATAATATCTCCGGCAAGGCAGGTCGGGCCGCCGAGCCGATAGGTGTACGGTTTCTCGTCCGGCTCGCCCGCGCCGATTATATTCGGGCGATAGGGCATTTCGAGCACATCGGGCATATGGCACGCCGCCGAGACGTCGAGTATGGCGATGTTTGTACCGTTTTCAAACACATCGATAACCTGCGCGGCGAGATAACCGGCGTCGAGCGCGACGGCTTCTCCCGGCTCGAGATAGACGGTGACGCCGTATTTTTGCCGCACACCGCGAACAAACGCTATAAGCGCGTCCCTGTCATAATCGTCGCGGGTGATGTGATGTCCGCCGCCGAGATTGAGCCAGCGCGCGCGTGAAAACAGGTCGCCGAACAGCGCTTCTGCCCGCTCGAAGGTTTCTGCGAGCGGCGCAAAGCCTTGTTCGCACAGGGTGTGCATATGATAGCCCGCAACGCCATCGAGCAGCTGAGGATTGTGCGCGAGCGCGGCGCGGAGATTTGCGTTTGTGACGCCCAGACGCGAGCGCGGCGAGCAGGGGTCATATATTCCGTGAGTCTGTGTCGAATGCTCAGGATTTAGCCGCAGACCGAACATATCGCCGTGCGCGGTGTCGGAAAAACGCTCAAGCTGGGGAATGGAGTTGAAAATGATGTGGTCGCAAAGC
>JBAXZA010000160.1:0-4636 GCA_041670545.1 Eubacteriales bacterium
CGCGTCACGCTGAATATGAAGCTCGATATCTTCACAGCTATGCAGAAGCTGTCGCTGTCCTTCTTCAACAACAACATGACAGGACGCCTTATCACCCGAGTCAACTATGACGCCGACCGCATACGCTCGTTCTTTATCGACGGCGTGCCTAACCTCATTATCAACGGACTCAACTTCATCGGTCTTACAATATTCCTGTTTTCCATGAACTGGCAGCTGACGTTAATCGTTTTCGTTCCGGTTCCGATAATAATCTGCATATTCAAATTCGCTCTCCCGAGTCTTTGGAGAATGTATACAAAGCAGTACCGCCGCTCGTCGTCGCTCAACGCTCTGCTGGGCGATTCGCTGACCGGTATACGCGTCGTCAAGGCTTTCGCTAAGGAAACCGACGAGGCAAACCGCTTCCATTATTACAGCGAACGGCTTTATCAGGCGAATTTGCAGCTCAATAAGGTCAGCCTTACGATATTCCCGTTAATCAGCCTGCTTATCGCCATCTCGAGCAACGCTATCTGGGGCTTCGGAGGCGTTCAGGTTATCGGCGGCACTATGACATACGGTCAGTTCGCCACATATTTCGGATATCTCGGTATGATTTTCGGCCCGCTCAACTTCTTCACCAACTTCTCAAACATGATGACCGATACCATGAACAGCGCTCAGCGTATGTTCGAGATCATCGACGCCGTCCCGGAGATCACCGACAGCGAGCACGCCGTCACCATCGATCGTATGAAGGGCGACATCGAGTTTAAGAAGGTCTGCTTCCATTATGCCGCAAACCGTCCGATACTTAAAAATGTCAGCTTCCATATCCATCCCGGCGATCAGATAGGTCTTGTCGGTCATACCGGCTCTGGCAAAAGCACCATCGCCAACCTCATCAACCGGCTGTACGACGTCATAAGCGGTCAGATTTCGATCGACGGCGTCAATATCAAGGAGGTCAAGGGTGAATCTCTGCGGAAAAACATCGCGATAGTGTCGCAGGAAATATTCCTTTTCAAAGGCACTATCATGGATAATATCCGCTACGCCCGCCCCAACGCCACCATGGAGGAGGTAATCGCGGCTTCGCGTATCGCTTCGGCGCACGATTTCATACTCCGTCTGCCGGACGGCTATGAAACTGTTGTAGGAACAGGCAGCCGTTCTCTTTCGGGCGGCGAAAAGCAGAGGATTTCAATAGCCCGCGCACTTCTGCTCGATCCGACGATACTAATTCTCGACGAGGCGACCGCCGCTATGGATACCGAAACCGAACGTCTTATTCAGGACGCGCTCAACAAGCTGGTCACCGGACGCACGACCATCACCATTGCTCACCGCCTCTCGACTCTCAAGGAATGCAATTATCTCTACGCGATAGACAACGGCGAGATCGCCGAGGAAGGCACGCACGCCGCGCTTATCGCCAAAAAGGGAATTTATTATAAGCTCTATACCCTTCAGAACGAGGCTATGCGCAAGGTTCTTCAGGGTATGTAATTCCCCGCCGTAAAACCGGCAACGAAATATTCAACTGTATTTTAGGAGGTATCGGCAATGGCTGAAGATAAGAAAAAAGCTCCCGCCGAGGATATAAAGGACAAAAAGCAGGAAAACGCGGCGGCAGCTGATAATAAAACCACCGCCACAGCAACTGTCGGCGATAAAAAAGACGATAAAACCACAACCGCAGATAACGGTGCGGCTGTAAAGGAATCCGACAAGGCTAAGACAGACGATAAAAAAGAGCTTCTCGAAGATGAGGACGCAGGAGATCTGATCCTCGAAAACGAACGCGAATCAGTACCGCTCAGCGTTAAAAACGCTAAATTCGTCCGCTCCGAGGGCAACCTTATATCGATGACTATCACGAATGACGACGGAACAACGGAGTTTTTCGAGCGAGTGGTCATTCTGCGCGCATTCCCCATCACTGCTCCCGATGAGTTTTTGTCGGTGCGCGAGCCGGATTCCAAGAAAATGGGACGCGGCAAGGAAATCGGCATGATCCGCTATATGAAGGATTTCGACGAAGCAACTCAGCGGCTTTTCCTCGAGGAGCTTGACCGCCGCTATTTCTCGCCGCAGCTCCAGAAGATCACCTCGGTCAAGGAGAAATTCGGATACCTTTATTGGGACGCCGAAACCGACGCCGGTCATGTCACATTTATAATGAACAACCCCTTCTCGAACATCCGCGTACTTGAGGACGGACGAATTATTATAAACGATATAGACGGCAACATATTCGAGATACCCGATCCGAAATCGCTTGACAGCGCAAGCTATAAGAAAATCGAGATCTATCTGTGATTTTCGCATCACAAAAACGAATATAACGTTTATTACAGGAGGATGCAATGAAATTACGATACGATCTGCCCGAAGCCGATCAAAAGGCGTTTGACGCCGCGGTCGGAGCGGGTGAAAAAGTGATGTACTGCCTGCCGTTCAACATTCATCAGGACAAATTCGTAGACGGCTTCGTGGTTTTCACCGATAAAACAATGTATAAAATATTGAATGGCGAGCTGCTCGCCACCTTCCCTATAATCGGCTCGGATAATTTCAAAACCGAGGTGATGTTCGGAAGCTGCGGCTTCTACGCTCGTATAAACGGCTCGACAACACTCATCTGCCAGTTTATTTCCGGACGAAATCTGCCGCGTTATGCCATCATGGTCAAAGCGTGCGAAATACTCAACGACGACAGTGTCAAGAGCGGAGTCGGTAAAACCGAACCCGTCACCAACAACACTCCGGAGCGCTTCTGCCCTAAATGCGGACGCCCTTACATCCACGCGACGACGATCTGCCCGTACTGCATGGATAAATTCGAGGTTTATAAAAAGCTTTGGGCTATGACAAAGGGTCTGCGTCTTATGATGTGCTTCCCTTTCATAGTTTCAATATTCAGCGTTATTTTCCAGTTTGTCGTGCCGTATATACAGGCGATCGCGATAAATAATTATCTGATACCGCATCAGGGTCCTATAAACAGCTTCCTCGCGATAGTTTTCGCGATAGTATCGATCGACCTTTTCCAGCGTGCGCTTGGCGTTTTACAGGGACGCTTCTCGGCGGTTTCGGGCAACAAATTTACATTGATGCTCAAAACTCTGCTTTATGAAAAGCTCCAGTCGCTCTCGCTCGCTTCAATACAGCGCCGCACCACCGGCGATCTCATGGGACGTGTCAACAACGACACCGCCGTCATGCAGGATTTCGTCACAAATCAGCTGCCTAACTACTTTATTCAGCTGTTCTCATTCCTCACCGCCTTCCCTGTATTGCTCATACTAAATCCACTCATGTGCGCGTTCGTGTTTGTGCCTATCCCGATAGTGGTTTTCATTATTGCGAAGGTGTGGACGATGGTAAACCGCCGCAACCATAAGCTGTGGGTGCTTTCGACGCGTACCGGCTATCTGCTCCAGGATATTCTTAACGGTATCCGCGTCGTCAAATGCTTCGGTCAGGAGGAGCATGAGATATCGCGCTTCAAGGATTCGAGCGTGAAACAGTCCGATCAGAGCGAATCAAACGCCAAATGCTTCGATACCATCTTCCCTCTGCTCGGCTTCGTTATCCGTCTTGGCGGTTATCTCATACTGATATACGGCTATCTGCTCGTTTTCGACGGCGGAATGCAGATCGGTACCCTCAATCAGATAAACTCCTACGCCAACATTATTTACGGACCGCTGATCTGGGTAACGTTCATTCCGCGTAATATCACAAACTTCCTCACCTCCTCAAGCAAGGTTTTTGAGATTCTCGAGGAGAATCCCGACGTTCAGGATATCGGACTTCCTATCGATATCAAAATCGACGGCGATATCGACGTCAAGAACATCACCTTCGGCTACGAAAGCTACAATCCTGTGCTTGAAAACGTTTCCGTGCATATAAAAGCCGGTGAGATGATCGGTATCGTCGGTCATTCCGGCTCGGGCAAAACGACGCTTATCAACCTCATAATGCGTCTGTATGACGTCAACGAAGGCGAAATAACCATCGACGACGTCAATATCAAGGATATATCGCAGACCGCGCTTCGTTCGCAGATGGGCGTCGTGCTTCAGGAAACCTTCCTTTTCTCAGGCACTATCATGGATAATATCCGCTATTCCAGTCCCAACGCCTCGATGGAGGAGGTCATACAGGCTGCGCGCACCGCAAACGCTCACGACTTCATAATTAATCTGCCGCAGGGCTATAATACGATGGTCGGCGAAAAGGGTTATTCGCTTTCGGGCGGCGAACGTCAGCGTATCGCAATCGCGCGTTCGATCATACATAACCCGAAAATACTCATACTCGACGAAGCAACGGCAGCGCTCGATACCGAAACCGAAAAGCTCATACAGGACGCTCTCAACAAGCTCGTCCGCAACCGCACCACCCTCGCCATAGCGCACCGTCTGTCGACACTGCGCAACGCCGACAAGCTGCTCGTCCTCGATAAGGGCAGAGTCGCCGAATTCGGCACACACGCCCAGCTGCTTGAAAACAAGGGTATTTATCACAAGCTGGTCATGGCTCAGAGAAAAATGGCGCACGAAATCGTTACAAAATAATAAATATCCCCCGGCGAAGCCGGGGGTTTTTCATCTAACGGGCATAGCCCTAATATACTAGCTAC
>JBAXZA010000161.1:0-4619 GCA_041670545.1 Eubacteriales bacterium
ACACCGAAAAATCCGAAATAAAAACTCGGATATATGGTTTTTATTTCGTGATTTTTCATTTTACGAACAAGACCTAGGGCTTGTTCGTAAAATCGCCGCAGACGGTCAAATTCTATCAAGTATATTAAAAAGTTTATGTTACACCGAAAAATCCGAAATAAAAACTCAGATATATGGTTTTATTTCGTGATTTTTCATTTTACGAACAAGACCTTACATTAACGTGGAGCGGCATAACGCCGACCGCGCGAAAAAACGGAGAATCAATATAATGCAGAATGTTTTAAAGCCACGCTTCATCGTCCTCGAGGGTATCGACGGCTGCGGAAAAACGACGCAGCTCCGCCGCTTTTCGGAAGCGCTGCGCACACTCGGCGAACGTGTTTCGCTCACCTGCGAGCCGACCGGCGGCGAGATTGGAACGCTCATCCGCCGCTGTCTGCGCGGGGAGATAGCCTTTGATCCGCGCACGGTCGCGGCGCTTTTCGCGGCAGACCGCATCGAGCATATAACCGCGCCGGACGGAATAAAAGCGCTGCTTGCGCGCGGCGATACTGTCGTGTGCGACCGCTATTATTTTTCGTCCTATGCCTATCAGGGCGCGGACTGTACGCTTGAACGCGTCATGGAGCTTAACCGCGACGCCGCCGCTCTGCTCCGCCCTGCGCTGACCGTTTTTATCGACATTCCTGTGGAGGTTTCGCTTGAACGCATCGCGCGCCGCGGCGCTCCCGCCGAGCTTTTCGAGCGCAGAGAGCGGCTTTGCGCCACAAGAGCGCTCTATCTCGAAGCCTTCGGTCGTACAAAGGAAACGGAAAACGTAGCGATCGTCGACGGTATGGGCTGCGAGCAGGACGTCACTCGCCGCATACTCGCCGCCGCCGGCAGGTAAATCAGAGCGGTCGGTCAGCCGAAAATCGTATATGCCAAGGTCATATTTTACAGGTGAAAACGCTTTTCAAGCTCGCTGAGTATGTTTTTCCCCTCGAATATGACCACCGCCGCCATTGAAATAATACTGCACGAAACGCAGATGACGACCGGAAGCGCGATATCGCAGAGTCCGGTCAGATAAAATATGAACGACACCGCTCCGGCGAGAAAGTCGACGATAAGATACACGATGTAATCGGCGGGCCGCATACGCATTATCTGCGATATCGCCAGAAGCGACAGCACGCCGACCGTCGAGGCTATCGGGAAGAAGTAGTTGAGCGACCAGCCGCGCCAGCCTGTAAACGCGTCCCAAAGGCAGGCGAGCGCACTCAGCACGACTATCTGAACGGTTATATATTTCGGAAGATTGTTCTGCTTTCGTATCGCGAGCCGCAGTATGATCCAAAAGCAGGCGAGCGCGAACAGAACATACAGCGACCACCAGCCGTGACCGCGCGTCATCCAGTTTATGGCTGCGCATACGACCGCCGCCGCCACGCTCGCCGTCATGGTCAGCTTGAAAAACAGGCGGTTTTTGCTGTACAGTGTTTCAATATGCGGATATATTGAATATACGGGTTCGCTTTCTCCCGTCAGCGTTCCCTGACACAGCGGGCAGAATTCCGAATTGCCGCGAACGTCCACTCCGCATTTATCGCAGTGTTTCATATTTATTATCAGTCCTCTTGAAAGCTTCCTTATGTATTTTAAGGAAGCTTTTATTTATCGTCGGTGCTGTTTGCGGTTATCTCGACGTCCACTCCGAGCGCAATGAGCGACGTAACGAACGCACGCTCGATATCCGAGCTTAAAAACTGCGAGGTAAAGCTGACGGCGAGCCTGTCGCCGTATGAGCATACGCAGCCCTGAAGCTTTCCGGTATTGTTGAAAACGTCGAAGCCGTTTATATACGGCATAAGCTCCGCCGGCATGGTTATGCCGCCGACGTTCGATATCGTAGCCGTCGCGCGCTTCTGCGTGAGGGCATATGCGGATTTCAGCACTATATACTTGAAAAACAGAGGTGCGACACGCGCAAAAATATTGCGTTCGACCGAGGTGTAGCCGTCGATGGTCTGCGAAAGCTTGTCGCGCGTGAGCTGCCGCTTCATCTGCTCGTCGACCGAGGCGCAGACGTCCTCCAGCGTGTCGGGTGAATTGACAAAATCATAGCTGACATGGATTATCGAAAAGAAATTCCGCGCCGATTCAGATGGAAAAAATCGGCGCAGATTGACCGGAACGGCGATTATGACCGGGCGGCTTTTGGCGCGTACCGTCATTTCTCCGGCTATCGCCCGCATGAACACCGCGATGATGAACGAGGTGAGCGTGGCGCCGTATTTATGTGCGCAGTCGAGCGCGGAACGAACGCTCAGCCGCGCGGTGATGATTTTAACGCGCTGTTCGCTCAGCCGCGCTCCAGTCAGACTCGCCGCGGTCTGATATTTCACCTTTTGGACGCTGCGTTTTCCGGTCGTATACTTCTGAAAGCTGTCGTCGCCCATCTGTATGCGCGACGCTTTATAGCCGAGCGGCGGCATCGCAAGTCCGTGCGCAAGCGATATATAACGTGCCGTGATCTCCTTGAGAAACTGCACCGCGCCTGTGCCGTCGCTCAGCGCGTGAAATATTTCGAGGTTTATTCTGTTGTGATAATAGGTGACCTCGTAGAGCAGAGCCTTGACGTCCGAATCGTATATCCGTGCGCAGGGCGTTTTGTATTCCTCGCGGACGACCGGCTTTATATCACTGTTCTCCAGATAATACCAGAACAATCCCCGACGCATCACGCACTGAAAAATATCAAAGGTTTTGATCGTATCGTCGAGCGCACGCTGTAAAAGCTCGCCGTCGACCGGTTCGCAAAGCTCGCATACGAAACGAAAGACCTGTGTGTTTGTCTTGCTTTCCGCCGGAGGGAATATTTTTGCCGCGTTGTCAAGCGAGCTCCATGGTTTTCGCATTATTCGTCCGCCTCCCGGGCTTATAAGATACGCGCTTTCCGTTTTGGCACGCAAAGCCGTTAAAAATTTGTAAAGCATTTAAAATAGTATCGTGCGCTCGGCGCTGTAATGCTTTTTTATGTTATATTCAGCAATATTAACGGCAAATATACGCCGTTTGACGATGCCGCACCGCCGTCATTGCTGTGCGCCGCCGCCGTTTTCAAGTGCTCCGAGAAATTTTGCTATATAGTAGAGCGCCTTGCGGACGTGGCTATATTTGACCGGAAGCGAGAAAAAACCGTGAAGCGCGTCGCGCATACGGTACATTGTGACGTCGCCGCCGTATTTGCGCAGACGCCGTCCGTAGGCCTCGCCCTCGTCGCGCAGAGGATCAAATTCCGCCGTTATTATCAGCGTTCTCGGCTGCCTTGCGAGTGTTCGCGCGAGATAGGGCGCGAAATACGGATTTTTCATATCCTCGTCAGAGCGGATGTAGAGCGACATATAATCGCATATTTTCTTCGAGGTGAGCAGATAATCCCTGCCGTTTTCGCGGATAGAAGCGAAGCGCGAGGTTTCGCTGTGGTCGCTGTGCGTCGCGGGATAGAGCAGTACCTGCTCGCGCACCTCAAATTCGCCGCGGTCGCGCGCCATGAGCGATACGACCGCGGTGAGATTTCCGCCCGCGCTGTCGCCAATAACGGTAAAACCGGTCGGGCAAAGGTCGGCAAAGACGTTCGGACGCCGCGCGATGTATGTCGGAAAGGCGCACTGCGTGGTGAATATTTCGGCTTCTCCCGAAAATTCCGCGCTGACCAGCGTTCCGCTCACTCCGCTGAGCGTCTCACGGCACGCGGCGTCAAGCTCGCGGGCGACGGCGTAGCAGTCCTCGGGAGCGTCGGGAAATTTATGCTCGGGTGCGAGCCTGTATTCGACTGATATAACCCGTCTGCCGAGCGAATTCGCCAGATTATTGCAGGTTCGCGCGTAGCTTTCGATATCGCCGGACACCCAGCCGCCGCCGTGTATAAACAGCATACATTCGTCCGAACGGCGCCGCAGCGGCTGAAAAATGCGGACAGGGATATCCTCTGCGCCGACGTGAGGAACGCAGCGATCCTCATATTTGACCACAAGCGGCGCGGGGTGTGTGATGCGGTTTATAACGCGGTCCGCCTTATAGTTGCGACGCAGATCGATATCCGGATACGACAGCGCTTTGAGCGCGCTGCGCATTATTTTATTTATAGCCATACTCACTTCATAAACATCGTGTGAAGCCCGCAAGGGCGCTTTTCTATCATTATAGCATACCGCCATATTTTTACAAGCACATTTTGTAAATATATTTGCCCTCGCGCTGTGCGATTACAAGGCAATGTTATATTTTAACATATTTTATGATTATTATCAGCTAATTTTGTGCAGTATTTTTTATCATAATAGCTTGACAACACGGCGAAAATCTGATATAATATCAAACGTCGACAAGATATTGTTTATCTCTTGTGGCGTAATTGAATATTGGGGAATTGTGTAATGGCAGCACGACAGACTCTGACTCTGTTTGTTGGGGTTCAAATCCCTATTCCCCAGCCATACAAGCACCGTAATTTTGGTATCAAAGTTACGGTGCTTATTTATTATTCGTAGAAATACGCACGGCGATCATGCTCAAAACGCAAATATTCATATTCCTTGTAGGGCAAGGGCTCTGCTCTTGCCGTCGCTGCC
>JBAXZA010000162.1:0-4602 GCA_041670545.1 Eubacteriales bacterium
GGAGAGCTTGGCGTCAATGTCATATGGGCGCTTTCGCTGCCCGGCAAGGTCGCGCCGATAACCGCCGGAAACATCATAACCGACAGCATAAGGCGGCTGATCGGAACGCCGGGCATTCCCGGCTCGCTTCAGCTGTACGCTGCCGAAACGAGCGGCGCACCGGCTGAACCGGAGGAGGAAAACGATGGAAGATAAACGTCTTTCCGTCGGCTGGGTGATGTGCGGCTCGTTCTGCACCCTCGGCACGGCGATGAAGACCATGGCGGGGCTTGCCGCCGATTATGACCTTGTGCCGGTAATGAGCGAAAACGTATATTCGACCGATACCCGCTTCGGTTCAGCCGCCGATTTCATCGGAATGGCGGAGGGTATATGCGGCAGGCGCGTTATACATACCATAACGCAGGCTGAACCGCTCGGACCGAAGATAACGCTCGACGCGATGGTGATAGCTCCCTGCACCGGAAATACCCTCGCGAAATTCACCCACGCCGTGACCGACACCTCGGCGACGATGGCGGTAAAAGCGTTTATGCGCTCGCCGTCAGCCTGCCCGCTGCTCATCGCCCTCGCGACGAACGACGCCCTGTCTGGGACTCTTGCAAACATCGCCGCCGCATACAGCCGCAAGCGCGTATATTTCGTGCCGTTGGCGGCGGACGACAGCGCCGCAAAGCCGCATTCGCTCGTCGCGCGCTTCGAGCTTATCCCAAAGGCGCTCGAATTCGCACTGCGCGGCGAGCAGCTTCCGCTGTTTTAAATGTGAAAAATCCCGACGTCTGTTGTCGGGATTTTTTATTTCAGATAGCAGTTTGAGCAAGTGGTATTGAAATAATGCTTTAAGAGCTAGGGCTTGTTCGTAAAATCGCTGCAAACTGTCATATTGTATAAAAATATATTGAAAAGTTTGTATTACACCGAAAAATCCGAAATAAAAACTCGGATATATGGTTTCTATTTCGTGATTTTTCATTTTACGAACAAGACCTAAACAGCGTGTGCCTCGAAAGGAAATTTCGCGTTTTATGAGATTTAATATATTATTTACATCAAAAACGCAAACATTCGTTTGCATTCGCGGGTGATATGTGTTATAATAACAGATGTGTACCGGCGGCTCGCTGCGGACGTCCGGATTTCGTCGCGCACGATCCGCGTATCCCCGCGAGGTTTCGCGGGACGGAGAGGAAGAAGCGTTAACAGTTCAATATGGAAAAGCTCAACGACAAAGAACAGCTCGTTTATGATTTTATAGCGGACGCGGCGCGGCGCGGGGGAGTTTCTCCCAGCGTGCGCGATATCAGCGGCGCGCTCGGCATCAAAAGCACCGCGACGGTGTTCTCATATATAAACCGTCTGCGTGAAAAGGGTTATATCGAAAAGGACGGCTCAAAAAGCCGCGCCCTTCGCCTGACCGTTCCGGCGTCCGGATCGGCGGCGGATTTTATTCGCGTGCCATATGTGGACGCGTGCGCGGGCGGATATTTTGCCGATGCCGCCGCGCTCACCTCGCTTGAGAACATCGCGGGCTATATCGATTTCCCGACCGGCGGGCGGCGCTATGAGCGCTCCTCGCTGCTCGCGGTAACAGCGCCGCGCGACTGCCCTGACGTTATGATCGCTCGGGGCGACCGTGTCGTCATCGAAAAAAACGCCGCCGACAGCGCAGAAGTATATCTCGCGCTCGAGGGCGGCGAGGTGTATTTCACACGCGAACGCCGTCTTGCGGCGGTGGGTGCCGTCGTCGCGGTGCTGCGTTACAGCTGAAGGTCATAACCGCATAAAAAATCGCGTGGCGGAATATCCGTCACGCGATTTTTGCGTCATATTGTAATCATTTATTATGCGTTGTTTTCAAGGAACACCTCGACCATATCGTCGAGCGCCGCCTGACCCTTAGCTTCGAATTTTGCGTATGCCGAAGCGAAGTCGGTGGAATTTTTGGAAAGAGGAGTTCCGAAGCTGTTTGTGAGGAACAGTCCCGAGCAGTAGGTGTTATACGCCACCGGGAAGGCGACGCGCAGATTATCGTGGATTATATCGAGCATCTGCGATGAAACGTCGTCGCGCGCGTACTTGACCTTGAGCGAGGTTTCGTAATAAGCGGGGAGAACGAGGTCGCGGGTAGAGCGGCAGAGCGCCTCTATCGTGGTGCAGGTAGCATCGAAACGGCTGGTGGTTATCGGAATAACGCCTATTTCGGTGGTGTCGTGCGTTGCGGTGACATAATTTGTCTGAGCTTCATCGAGCTTAGGATAAGGAACGATGCCTACATCAAAATCCGTATCGCGGAATTTTTCAAACGAGGAAATTCTCTGATAGCCGATGAACAGCGAAAGTCCGGAGGTGAAGTTGGGAATTATAGCATTGAGATCGGCGAATTTGATATAGCTTGCGTCGTTATAGAATACCTTATTGAGCATTTCAAGCGTCTTTACCGAACGGTCGTTGTTCATCGCGAGCGACGGAATGCCGTCGGCGTCGCGCGACACGAATTCTATGTCGCCGCAGAGCATGAACGGTATCGCCGAGCCCCACATACCGACCGAGGTGTAGCCGAAAAGGTCGCCCTCGTTCTTTACCGAGTCGCCGTTGAGATCCTGATACGCGCCGCTTATGTAGCTTAGGAACGCGTCTGTCGTCCATTTGCCGTCGAGCACGAGGTTGTATATATCGTCTGAATTGCCGTTGACGCTGGTCATGATATCCTTATTGAAATAAAGCGCGTGAGCCGAACAGAGGACGTCCATGAAATAGTCGCCGGCGAGAATGAACATACTGTCGTTGCCTATCGTCAGATCCTTCATGTAATCGTTCCACCAGTAGTTCTGCTCAAAATCGAAAACATCGGAATTTTTGACATTGGCGAACATACCCTGGAGCGACATCTGCGCAAAGTTGAAAAGGTCGTTTATCATCAGGTCATAAACGTCGTCGCCCGAAAGAATTATCTTCGATACCGACGATATGACAGCGCCGTAATCGAGGTCTGACTGTATAAATTCCAGCTTGACGTTGAGCATATCCTCGACGTGGGCGTTGCGGGCGTAAACGGCGTCGTTGGCAACGTCGCCGTTCTCCTCGCCGCTTCCCTCGATAAGGAAGTTGGCATTGGTGGCGTCGTTGTCGTTCACCGAGGTGTAGATACGGATGGTTTCCCCTGCGAGATCAATGCCGGCGAGGGGATCAGGCTCGGTTGTGGTCTCCGCGGCGGTAGTTTCACCGGCTGCGGCGGTGACGGACGGACCTGAATTATCCGCTGCGCCGCAGCCGGTGATAACTCCGCAGAGCATCAGGCAGGCGAGCAGCAAAGCGGAAACGCGGTATTTTTTCTCCATTTTCATAATTAATAACCTCCGTTAAAAATTTTTGGACATGATATAGGCATAATCTTCATTATAAGTGACTCATTTGACCTATCAGATACTATAATTGTATAACATTTATGCAACAAATATGTTAACGAATTGTAAACCCGACCGATAAAAGTTAATAATATATGTTATATACAAATCTATATGTTTTTTATTGACAATGTGATGAAAATAAAGTAAAATTAAGGTAGCCGCGAGCGCTTTCCGTTCTCCGGCGATAACAATATTACAATCAAAATACCGAGGAGCATAAAATAAATGCGTAAATTCAACGCCGGTTCCGCCGACGCCGCCGTAATAGGCGCCGGACACGCCGGTATCGAAGCCGCCATGGCGTGTGCGCGCATGGGACTTCGAACCGTTATCTTCACCATAAATTTAGACGCCATCGGCAATATGCCATGCAATCCCGCCATCGGCGGCACTGCAAAGGGACACCTTGTCTACGAAATAGACGCGCTTGGCGGAGTCATGCCCGCCGCCGCCGACGCCGTTACGCTGCAAAGCCGTATTCTCAACCGCGGCAAAGGTCCTGCCGTCCAGTCAAAACGCGTACAGGCCGACCGCGCCGCATATAAAAACCTCATGAAGCACACCCTCGAGCGTCAGCAAAACCTTTACATCGTACAGGGCGAGGCGGCGGAGATCGAAACCGAGCGCGGCGACGACGGAAAACAGCGTGTCACCGCCGTGGTGACGACGCTCGGCGCACGCTGGGAGGTCGGCGCGGCGATAATCTGCACCGGCACCTATCTGCGCGGACGCTGCATCGTCGGCGACGTAATGACCGAGTCCGGCCCGGACGGAATGCTCGCGGCGACGCAGCTTACCGCAAGTCTGCGGTCGCTGGGCATGACTCTTATGAGATTCAAGACCGGAACGCCGCCGCGCGTCCACCGCGCCACCATAGATTTTTCAAAATTGGAATCGCAGTCGGGCGACGGACATATTATTCCATATTCCACACTGACCGACGAGAGCGAGCTTAACCAAAGAGCACAGCTCACCTGCCATATAGCGTATACGAACGCCCGCACGCACGAGCTGATACGCGAAAACCTCGACCGCTCGCCGCTCTACGGCACTCCCGAAAACGGCGGCAGAAAAATCGAGGGGACAGGCCCGCGCTACTGCCCGTCGATCGAGGACAAGGTGGTTCGCTTTGCCGACAAGGAGCGCCATCAGCTTTTTGTCGAGCCTATGGGCGCGGATACCGACGAGATGTATA
>JBAXZA010000163.1:0-4585 GCA_041670545.1 Eubacteriales bacterium
CGCAGTCTATACCGCCGCCAGCGCTTACATTGCCGCTTATGTCTCCGTCGATATCCGCGCCGCCCCATATTTCGACGTTCAGCACATTATTATTGAACATATAGGATGCGAACTCGAGCGGAATGCGCTGCTCCGGGTCATAATCGTCGCGGCATAACAGCTTTGCGCCCAAAAACTGCACTACGCGCAGCTTTCCGTCGTCGGGTATAAGATAATTGTAAACATTGTGATTTTCATTTGATAAGATGTTGACGTTCGGTATGCCGTCAAACGCCGACTCCGGAAGCGGATTTCCGAGCGAATCGGCGCAGGGCGGCGCTTCACTCGGCGAGGGAAGCGCGACGCACGCGCTGTTTTCGCCGTTTTCCGTTATGCCGTAATAGAGGGTGTCGGTCGTGACGCCGAAATAGCGCGCGATTTCCGGCAGGGTGAGGATATCCGGCAGACTGCCGCCGCATTCCCATTTTGACACCGCCTGCACCGACACACCGACGGCGGCGGCGAGCACCTCCTGCGATATGGAGCGCTCGCGGCGCAGCGTTTTTATCGTTTCGCAGATTTTGTATTCCATTTTCAAATTCTTTCGCAAAGGTTTATTTTGTATATGGCCGATATCGTTTCCATGCTTACATTATACACAAAATATCCCTCAATTGCAATAAACGGCTAATTGAAACCTCACAAATTGAATATCAACCGTCGGTTGATATTCATGCTTCTCACAGTATGGTGAAGCATATGACGCTCGATGCGCAATACATTTCATATCAACCATCAGTTGATGCTACTTTTTCAATTATAATTCACAAAAAAGGGGTTTATAATTTGAGAAAAATCTGTTATAATCAGCTTTAGGAAAGGTATGTCCGCGTTTTTTTGCGAACGGACATAACGGTGACATAATGAAGGATAAAAAAGACAATAATATCGCCTGCCCGAGATTGGGGACGGTCGGCGGTCAGGCGGTCATAGAGGGCGTCATGATGAAAAGCGCCGACCGATACAGCGTCGCCTGCCGGCTCGAAAACGGCAGAATCCGCGTCGTCAACCGCGAATTCCGCTCGGTGCGCTCAAAGCATAAACTGTTCAATCTGCCGATAATACGCGGCGTCGTCAATATGATCGAAATGATGAAGCTCAGCTACGAAACGCTTGGCGTTTCGGCGGACGCAATGGGCATCGACGACATAGAAGCCGAATCGAAATTCGAAAAGTGGATGAAGGCTCATCTGGGCGGTCATATCGTCGACATCATCATGGGAATCGCCATGGTGTTCGGTCTTGCCATCGGAATCGGACTGTTCTTTTTTCTGCCGATATGGGCGACAAAGGGCATCGAAGCGCTCGCGGGCGGCAATATCGGCTGGATAAAAAACCTCGTCGAGGGAATTATCAAAATAATAATCTTCATCGGTTATCTCTCGCTCGTTTCCTGCATGAAGGATATCCGCCGCACCTTTGAATATCACGGCGCGGAGCATAAAACGATATTCTGCTATGAAGCCGGCGAGGAGCTTACCCCCGAAAACGTCAAAAAATACAAGCGTTTCCATCCCCGCTGCGGCACGAGCTTCCTGTTTGTAATGCTTATTCTCAGTATAATCATATATTCGTTCCCATTTGTGACGTGGGACAACGTTATTCTCCGTGCGCTCACAAAAATCGTCATTCTGCCGCTCATCATCGGCATAGGCTACGAATTCATACGCTTTGCCGGACGGCATGACAACGCGTTCGTGCGCGCGCTCAGCGCCCCCGGACTCTGGATGCAGCGTCTTACCACCCGCGAGCCGGACGACAGCGAGATCGAATGTGCGATAACAGCGCTCAAATGCGCCCTGCCCGAGGTGTTCCCGGATTTTACCCTTGCTCCGGAGCTGGCGGAGGAGCAGAAAAGCGCGGACGCCCAACCGTCGGAGCCGCAAAACGCCAAAGCGTCGAACGGCGGCGCGGGCGCATGAACGAACCGGAGCAGACGCTGACGCCGGTTCAGCATCAGTGGCTGCATGAAAAATATCCATCGGACGCCGCCTACCGCGACGCGTACAGCCGGGTATGGTCAGGCGAACCGCTCGCCTATGTGCTTGGCGAAACGGTATTTTATGATGAAACCTACCGCGTCACGCCCGATGTGCTTATTCCCCGCCCCGACACCGAACGTATCGTCGAGCGCTGTATAAAGCTGCTCGGTCAAACGCAAAACCCGCGTATGCTCGATCTCTGCACAGGCAGCGGCTGCATCGCGATATCGGCGGCGGCGCATACTCCGGCTCTCAACGTCCGCGCAGCCGATATCTCTCCCGCCGCGCTTGATATCGCGCGGGAAAATGCCGCGCTCAAC
Organism: Eubacteriales bacterium; assembly: GCA_041670545.1. Classification (GTDB taxonomy): domain Bacteria; phylum Bacillota; class Clostridia; order Oscillospirales; family CAG-272; genus JBAXZA01. The sequence continues at coordinate 2,342 of JBAXZA010000163.1, forward strand.
GGCGTTTCGGAGCGGGTGGAGTTTATCGAAGCCGATATCCGCACGGCGGACGGCGCGGCGTTATGCGCAGGTGCGGACGCTTTATTCGATGTGATCGCCTCCAACCCGCCGTACATCACCGACGCGGCGATGAAAACGCTCGACGCAGGGGTAATTGGTTATGAACCCGAGGTAGCGCTTCGCGGCGGTGCGGACGGCATGGATTTTTACCGCGATATTCTGCGGCTCTATCCGAAATATCTCAATGACGGCGGTGCGTTCGTATTTGAAATCGGCTACGACCAGCGCGGCGCGATAACGGAGCTTGCCGAAGCCCTCGGCTTTTGCTGTACGGTCGAGCGCGACTGGGGCGGCAACGACCGCGTTGCGGTAATTAACATGAAACCGACGATATAAAAACAGGTACGCGCTTTCTTGAAAGAAAGCTGTGCAAAGAACTTATAATAACATGAGTTCGACAAACTAAAACCAGCCGCCGATTCAGGGCAGGGACCCTGATTAGGCGGCGCAAGTCCGCGAAAACCACATCACTGTACATGATAGAAACGGTGCGGTACAAGCAATTTCATACTAACCCTGTAAGAAATTTTTTATTAAAGTTTTCGCCAGGCCTTTTCCAAAAGGCCGCGTACCCCCGCTCCCGCCGCGCGTGATTTTTTAATATAATAATGAAAACAAACGAATCCGGCAAAAAAAGGTCTTTGATAGCCGCTGTTATCACGTTTCTTTCGATATGCGCGGCGGCGTTTATATTCGATTACATATGCCCATTTCGGCGTCTGACCGGCTTTCCCTGTCCCGGCTGCGGAATGACGCGGGCATATGCGGCGCTGCTGCACGGAGACATTGCGGGCGCATTCGGCTATCATCCGCTGTTTTGGCTCGCCCCCGCGCTTACCGTCACGGCGGCGCTTTATACATCGCACTCGACAAAACGCCGCGAGGTCATTTTGCTGACGCTCTGCGCCGCGTTCATTGCCGTGTGGATAATCCGCATTTTGCTCGGCTGGCGGGGATGAGCGTTTTTCACCGCATTATAATATTGAGGTAAACAAAATATGAAAGTTGAACTTATAACCCATACCCCCGACGCGGACAAGCTGATTGCGGCGGCGGCAAAGCTCTGCTACGCCAAAAGCGATATCGATACGCTGATGGACAATCTCTCGCCCGAACGCGTCGACAGCTTCATCGCCCTGCTCTCCGACCTCGGTCACGAAAGTCCGGTGGAGCACGCGAGCTTCACCTTCGGCGTGGAGGGGGTATCGCGCGCGCTGCTCGCGCAGATAACGCGTCACCGTATGGCGAGCTTCTCGGTGCAGAGTCAGCGTTATGTCGACAAAAGCGGCTTTGATTACATCCTCCCGCCCGAAATCGAAGCGATTCCCGAAGCCAAAGCGGAATTTATCGCCGCGATGGAGGAGGACGCCGCGCATTATGAAAAGCTCAAAAATATCCTGACCGAAAAGCATTACGCCGAGCTTACGGAAAATGGTACAGATGAGAAAACCTCCCGTCGCACAGCCGAAAAAAAGGCGAACGAGGACGCTCGCTTCGTCCTCCCCAACGCCTGCGACACGCGAATGATAATAACAATGAACGTCCGCTCGCTTTATCATTTTTTCAATCTCCGCTGCTGCGACCGCGCTCAATGGGAAATCCGCGACCTTGCGTGGGAGATGCTCCGCCTGTGCCGCGCCGCCTGCCCAATGCTTTTTGCTAAAGCCGGACCGTCATGCGTCGCAGGTCCATGCCCCGAGGGCGCGTACTGCTGCGGCAAATCTGCCCAAATGCGCGAAAAAGCCTCGAAATTATGAGGGATACGGGGGGGACGAGGATACGCGGCTTTCTTGAAAGAAAGCCTGGCAAAGAACTTTAAACAGATAGGATATATTTTTTCATTAGATCTGTTCAACAATTTCAACTGCCGTTCCCCCAACAACCGCAGTATGCTGCACAATCGAGCGAAGCGAGCCCGCGTGCGGCTCACCTCACCCGACCCGGAGTGTTTATGCGGCATTAACGAGGACTCCACCCGACTCGCGAGCGAAAAACGCGTGCGCCGCACATCGCTGCGCGTCCCAGCGGGGAACGGGGAGTCTGAGGGGTGAGGGGCGCCGCCGCGTCCCCCATCCCTCAGGTTCGTTGGCGTAAACATTATGCTACACCATAGGCGTTACGGCGGCGGCGACGTATGATTATATAGCCGTAATGATTATTGCATCGGTTTACGCGAACGAATCC
>JBAXZA010000164.1:0-4561 GCA_041670545.1 Eubacteriales bacterium
CGACTGTTAAAATGTTAAAATCAACGCCGTGACGTCCGAGCATACGCGCGGCGGCTTCGACGCGTGAATACGTTCCTCTGCCGTCAGCGTCTACGCGGTTTTCGTCGTGTATATCCTTTGTTCCGTCGACCGACAGTCCGACAAGATAATGATATTTTGCGAAAAGCTTCGCCCAGCGCTCGTCCGACGCCGTCAGGATACCGTTTGTCTGTATCGAAAACGAAAAGGTTATATCAGAGCGCCCAAGCGAACGCTTATAATAATCACATTTTTCATGCAGCAGCTCAAAATATTCGATTCCGCGCACCGTAGGCTCGCCGCCCTGAAATGAAAACGAAATGTGTCCGGAGCTTTCGGTAACCGCGCGGCGGACAATAATATCGAGCGTTGGTGCGTCCATCATGCCGTAGCTTGACACGGCGCGGCTTGCGGCTTCGTCATGATAAAAGCAGTAGCGGCAGCGCAGATTGCAAAGGCTGGACGCCGGTTTTATAAGCATTGAAATATCGGGCATTTTACGCTCCTCCGGTTGCGTTCGCGTTTTTGCGCTTTACAGCTTGCGCCCCTCGAGCAGCTGCTTTTTGTTCCATCCAATTATCGGATCGTAGCAGCGCTCAAGCTCGCCGTACAGCTTTTTGCGCAGTCCGGCGATAATTTCCGTGTATTTATCGTTATGTATCTCGTTTTTCAGTTCGGCTGGGTCGGACGCATGATCGTAGAATTCATCGGTATCGGTGAGATTCCAGACGTATTTATAACCCTCGGTCACTATCATGCGCTCGCAGAAAAGTCCGAACTGCTGTCCGTTATAGGTCGACACCGCAAAATCTCGTCCGTCGGTATGCTCGCCCCGTATGAGTGCGTTCGTGAGATCTGCGCCCTGGAATTTCCCCTCCGGAACGTCCATGCCGAGCAGTCCCATAAGCGTCGCGGGAAGGTCGAGCATGGTTTGAACATAGCCGGTGTAGCGCTGCGGACTGATATGTCCGTCCCAGCGTATGGCGAGCGGAACGTGCGTAATATCTTCATACATATTATAATGCTTGTCGATGAGCCGGTGACCGCCGCACATATCGCCGTGATCGGTGGCATAGATAATTATGGTGTTTTCGGTTTCGCCCAGACGGTCAAGCTCGTCGAGAATTCGCCCGACGGCGTCGTCATACTGCGAAATTATGCCGTAATACATGGCGGCGGTGCGCTTCCATTCGTTCCACGTTCGGTTTTCAAGCTCCCAGTTGTAAAGCTGCTGACGCTGTATGTACGGCTTGCCGTCAAACGTTTCGCCTATCGAATCCCATGCCGGAATTTTATCGGGATCGTACATCGTATCAAACGGCGCGGACGGACGGCAGGGCAGATGCGGCTCGGGGCTGTCGAGGTGGATATAAAACGGTTTGCCCGATGCTGTGAAATCGCGCAGCATTGCGATCGCGTGGCGGGCGACCTGATGCGTGAAGCTGTCCTCGAGCGGAACGGGGTTTGCGTCGCCGAAAAAGCCGTTTTTATACTCCGCTCCGGCGGGCGTATGCTCGGCGACGTATTTATTTATCTCACCTCGCGAAACGAAGCGCTCGAAGCCATAATCTGACGGCGCGGCGTCGGGATTTACCTCCCAGCAGCCGACATAGCCAGTGGCGTAGCCGCTGTCATGCACGGCGCGCGTCCACGAATAATCCGCCGCGTCGATATGTCCTACCGGAAAGACGATATGAGGATTCCAAAGTCCTCCGGCAGCTTCCGGACGCCTGCCCGAAAAAAGCGCCTGACGCGCCGGAGCGCAGACCGGTATCGGTGTGTAGGCCTTTGTGAAAAACGCGCCGTTATTCGCTATACGCTCGAGGTTTGGCGTTCTGACCGGGTATTTTCCCGTCATCGACACGCAGTCGTAGCGCTGCTGATCATATTGTATATATAAAATATTAGGTTTTTTCATATTCCGGCTCCTTAATTATTCAAGCGGAAATTCCGTTTGCGCCGCTGTACAATTACGCCTACTATTATAGCATGGGGTTTGTCAAAATGCAACAATATTTCGTTAAAACATAAGTATAAAGCTCAAATACTATTGACAAAACCAACGGCAGGGTATACAATAAGTGAAAGTGATATTCACATCGGAGGTCTTTATATGAAATTCGGAGAAAAGCTGAAGCAGGCGCGCCTTATCGCTCATATGACTCAGGAAGCGCTCGGCGAGGCTGCCGGTCTTTCAAAACGCACCATCATCAATTATGAAACGTGCAAACGTTATCCGAAGGATCGCCAGATCTACGGCGTTCTCGCGGAGATACTGCGTATCGAAACCAATTATCTGCTCACCGAGGACGAGGAATTCATAACCGACGCGGCTTCCAAATACGGTCTGCGCGGCGAAAATGAAGCCAAAGAGCTGCTTTCACGTTCCGCGGCGCTTTTCGCGGGCGGCGAGCTTGACGACGATGACAAGCTCAATTTTCTGACCGAGATACAGCAGCTGTACCTCGACAGCAAGGAACGCGCAAAAAAGTTCACCGCTAAAAAATACCGCGATTGAGCGCGGCGGAGGAACGCTTTGTCAAAATTATATATTTTCGACGCCGCCTGTAAGCTCGTCCGCAAATACGGCACGCGCGATCCATTGCGGATTATAAAGGAATCGGGCGCGATACTCAAATATTCCGACCGCTATGAGAAGCTCAAGGGCTATTACTTCAATTCGCTGCGCAGCCATTACATAGTTATAAATTCAAAGCTGCCGCCGGACGAACGGCGTATCGTCGCCGCTCACGAGCTTGGGCATTATGTTCTGCACCGCGAGCTTGCGCGCGAGGCTCCGATAAGCGACAGCGCGATGTTCACCGTCGCGCGGCGGCATGAATATGAAGCAAACATATTCTGCGCCGAGCTGCTGCTCGACGACGATGATGTATGCAGCGCCGCAAAGGATACAGACGGCGACTTTTTCGCCGTCAGCAGCCGTCTGAGAGTCCTGCCGGAGCTATTGCTTTTCAAAATGTACAGCATGAATTCGCGCGGCTGGCATTTCCGGCTTCCCTTCTCTCTCGACAGCGCCTTTCTCAAAGAAAAAGCATAAGACAGCTTAAAGCAATCTTATGCCGGCTTTTTACATTATTTAACATCATCTCTGCGGCGTACATCACCGGTTTTAAAGTTTTACCGAGCTTTTTCCAAAAAGCCGCACGTCACCGAATTCCCTGTCCACCGTTCCTCCGCATAGAGCGGCGCACACGGTTGAGGTGACGCTCGAAGTCGCCGCTTGCGAGCAGTTCGGCAAGAACATACTGCTCGAACTCCGGAACAGTACACGAATAGAAGCCGAGCGAACGTCCGAATTCCTCGCTGAGCGACGGCGGCAGAAGCATATAACCCATACGCATTCCGGGCGACACCGTTTTTGAAAAGGTATTGATATATATCGTCCGCCCGCCGCCCTCGAGCGAATAAACGGTATCCTCCGGCTTGCGCGAAGGCGTGAATTCCGATGCGTAATCATCCTCCACGATATAGCCGCCGCGACGCCGCGCCCACTCGACGTATTCACGGCGCTTGGACGCGCTTGCCGTCACGCCGCTCGGGAAGCTGTGATACGGCGTGATATGCAGCACCGACGCAGACGACGACGCGAGCGCACCGCTGTCAATACCGTCGCCGCAAAGCCGCAGGAACTCGCATTTTGCGCCCGACGCCATATATACCTTATGTATTTTTTCATATGATGGATCCTCGACGGCAAAAATGCTTCCGGCGAAAAGCTGCGCGACAAGTCCGTACAAATATTCCGCGCCCGCACCTATGATAATGCTCTCGGGCGGCGCTTCAATGCCACGGCTTCGCGCAAGATAGCGCGAAAGCTGCTCGCGAAGCTCCCGGCAGCCGCTCGACGGAGGTTTTTCGAGCAAGTGGCTGCCGTATTCGGTTATAACCCTCCGCATTGTGCGCGAAAGCACCGAAAACGGAAATTCGTCCGCCGGACGCGCCGCGTCAGACATAACCATCTGATGCGGTACGCTGCGAGCTACCGGAAAGCTGTCAGCAGCTTTATAGCACGAAAAATATCCGCTTCGGCGGCGGGCTTCCGCGTAGCCCTCGTCGCAGAGCAGAGCGTAGGCGTGTTCGGCGGTTATGACGCTGACGCCGCAGTCCTCCGCCGTCACGCGCTTGGACGGCAGACGTGCGCCAGCCGGATATAGTCCGTCGGTAATATCGCGGCGGAGCTGCTCGTAAAGCTGTATGTACGCCGGTTTTTTCATACTGCCGTCAATTTTGTATTTCATACGCGTTTACGCCCCTGTCTGGTCATATAAAATATGTGTATTCTGGTGATTTTAATATATCCAGCCGCGCGTTATAATATATCCATAAATTTAAAAGCGGCACCGCGTAAGCTCCGCTGCTTTAACGCGAAAGGATAATTCACCATGAAAAATTCGCCCGATTATAAAATCACGGCGCGGCGCATCTGCATCACCGCCATGTTTATGGCGCTCAACGTCATTATGAGCTCCTTCGGAATCCCCGTCCCCGGCGGACATCTTTATCTCAACGACGTCGTCATTGC
>JBAXZA010000165.1:0-4561 GCA_041670545.1 Eubacteriales bacterium
CGCGCGGCGCTTGCTTATATTACCGGCTGGCTGCCGTTTTCGCTCGGCGAGATAATACTGTATCTGCTGCCCCTCGGAACACTGGCGGCGCTTATATGGTGCATAATCCTATGTATGCGCGGCGGCAAAAGGGTGTGGCGTTTTCTGTCCGCAATGCTCGCGATCGCGGCGTATGTGTATATATTGTACTCGATAGGCTATGTTTCGGGCTATACGACCTCGACGCTGGAGGTAAAGCTCGGGCTTGACCGCCGTGCGGTGTCCGCGCAGGAGCTTTACGATACCGCGTCGATACTGCTCGATAAAACGACCGGATATCTCGATTATATCGAATATGACGGAAACGGTTCGTCGGTAATGCCATATACAAAGGACGAGATGAACGAAAAGCTCAACGATGCCTACGCGTCGGCGGCGAAAAAATACGCCTTCATACAGCCGCTCCGTTCAAAGGTAAAATATGTATGGCAGAGCGAGGCTATGACCTACACTCATCTCTCCGGCGTCTATACGCTTTATACCGGCGAGGCTAATATAAACGTCAATTTCCCCGATTACACACTTCCGTATACGACGGCGCACGAGCTTTCGCATCAGCGCGGGATCGCGCGTGAGGATGAAGCTAACTTCATGGCGTTTCTCGTTAGCATAGAGAGCGGCGACAGCTATATTTTGTACAGCGCATATCAAAATTTGTTCGAATATGTAGCGTCCGCACTTTATTCCGCCGACCGCGATATGTATATGGAGCTGCTCGCCCGAATGGACGACCGCATACGTTATGAAATGATTGCTTATAACGATTTCTACGAAAAATATCGTGAAAATAAAGCGGCTGATATAGCAAATTCCATAAATGACAGCTATCTCAAGCAAAGCGGTCAGAGCGCGGGAGTCAAGAGCTACGGCAGAGTCGTCGACCTTGCAGTGGCATATTTCCGCGCCGGAGAATAGGGCAAACGCATAATTTTGAATTCATACAGCGCAAAACAGCCGTTTAAACGTATTATGCCGACCAAAAAGGATAAAAAAGTGAAAACCATACGCTCGCGCACGACGGCAGCCGCGCTGTCCGTGATATTGTGCTTCGCCGTGATCTTCACGGCGTTCTGCGCGTCGTATCCGTCGTCCGCGGCAAAAGCGGATTCCGGACCGACCATGTTTGTAAACGATGAAGCCTGGTACGATGAAACGCTGTTCGGCTGGGAGATCATATGGGGGATGTATTATGTTCCCGCGACGGTTTTCGCTAAGCTGGACGGCGTGGAGCTTAAAGAAAATACGCGGCTTCATAATCTCATGCTGAGCTTCGGGGACAGCTATATCACGATAGATACCGAATCAAAGCAGTTCGCCTACACAAGCGATGGCGGGGAGGTATATATGCGCACCTACCTGCTGCGTCAGAACACTCTTTGGCTGCCCGCGAAGGTGATATGCGGCTTCTTCGGCTTCACCTTCGAGCAGACCGCGAGCGGCAGCGCGATACGCATCTCGGACGGCACGTCCTCAAAAACTCTCGAAGATCTGCTCGCGATATATAATCCGTCGCTCATCGAAACCGAAACCGAGCAGACGACGAAGAATCAGCAGACGCCGGCGCCGGATACCTCCGAAACCTCAGAGCCTTCCTCGGAGGAGGAGGTGATCGGCCCGCGCTTCATCTATCTGACCTTTGAGGACGGACCAACCGAATACACGGGCGATATTCTCGATCTGCTCGCCGAATACGGCTTCAGCGCGACGTTTTTTCTCGATACCAATTCGCTCGCGTCATATCCGGAAACGGCGGTGCGCATAGCTGCGGAGGGGCATTCGATCGGACTGCATACAGTCGGGGACGACGCGGCGACCTATGAAAATGATTTCGACAGCTATATTTCTGCGCTCGAATATGAAAATAAGCTGCTTGCGCGGATAATAAAGTCGAAAACTCGAATAATCCGAGCGCCGGACGGCTCGTCGTCGGACATCTTCCGAATAGGCACGCAGAGGGGCGATATCCTTGCGTCCGAGGGATATGTGGCGTGGGACTGGAACGTAAACGTTCCGGACGAGCTTTACGGCAGTGCCGACGAGATAAGCGCGAGCGCTGTCGCCGGGATTAAAAAATACAATGTTCCAGTGCTTCGTATGCACCAGAACGAGCTTACAGTGTCGGCGCTTCGCGGGATACTCGAATTCATATCGGCGCACGCGGATTTCACGGTGTCGGCGATATCCGAGGTATCGTACGAAGTGAATTTTATCGGCTTGTTTTAATCGATTAAAATAAACGGTCTTGTTCGTAAAACGTAAAACGCAGACTGACGGTGTGCCGATTTTGCAGATAAGTCATATGCGGCAGGAGGAAAATGAAATGGAAAACGTCAAAAAGAAGAAGATACTCATCGTTGAGGATGAGAAAAATATCGCTCAGATGCTCGCCTTTAATATGAAGGCGGTAGGCTATGACTACGATGTCGCCTATGATGGCGAGGACGGACTCGCAAAGGCCTATACCAACGAATTTGACCTTATACTGCTCGATCTCATGCTTCCCAAGATGGACGGCTTCGAGGTATGCCGCCGCATACGCGCTAAACTGACGACGCCTATCATCATCGTCACGGCGCGCGAGGAGGAGATCGACAAAATATTGGGACTCGACCTCGGCGCGGATGATTACGTCACAAAGCCGTTTTCAATGAAGGTTTTGCTTGCGCGGGTGAAAAGCAATATCCGCCGCGCTTCAAACGAAATAGTGATAAGCGAAACAGAAACGGACAATCCCCATACGATACAGCTTCGCGATCTCGTCATCGACTGTGATAAGTATCAGGTGACGAACAAAAATAGTATTATCGAGCTTACGAAAAAGGAATATGAGCTGCTGCTGCACCTCACAAAGAACGCTGGCAAGATTTATTCGCGAGAGGCGCTGCTCGAGGAGGTATGGGGCTATGAGGGCTTCTACGGCGATTTGAAAACCGTCGACGTAACGGTATCGCGTCTGCGCTCAAAGCTCGAGCTTGATCCGTCAAAGCCGGAATATCTGTTCACAAAGCGAACAATGGGATATTATGTCAAGTAACAAAGCCGGAAGCCGAGCCGTTTACATTCATCCGGGACGGTTTAAACCGATCAAACCTACAAGGGAATCCGTCATATGTATCGCAGTCTGTATTTTAAAATAATATTGCTTTTCGCCGTGTTTATGATAACCGTTATGGCGGTCGTCGGGACGGTGCTTTTGAACAGCGTTTTCCGTTTCTACACGCGTGAATTCGAGACGCAGATGGAGAACGCGCTGTCGCCGGATTCGCCGCTCTGCGGTGATCTCGCCGGTTCAATAGGAGATACCGAATCGCAGAAAACCATGCTTTCCGCGTATTCGACTACAATCGGAATAGACGTTTACCGCAATTTTTATATCCTCGATATGAACGGTAATTTCATCGACGGTTCAAATGAGGAGCTGGGACGTCTGCTCGTCAAAACTCCGAACATGATAGCCGCGATGGGCGGCGGTGTAGGTTCGGCTCAGCTCGCCGGTTCGGATTATTCGGATTATGCCGTATCGCTTGGAGACGACGGCGGGCGCTGCATAATATACATCAAGGACACCCAGGAGGAGATGCGGTCGCTCAGCTGGCAGCTCTTTTCGCTAATACTCCAGTCGATATTCTTCGGACTCTGCATCGCCGTGATACTTTCGTTTTTCCTCGCCCGCGCGATAACCTCGCCGATACGCAGTCTGACGCGCGGCGCGCAGCTTATCACCGCCGGCGAATTCACACATGAGATAGATGTCCGCGCCACCGACGAAATAGGCGTGCTTACCGATACCTTCAACCGCATGAAGCAGACGCTGAAAAATAATCTCGACGAGATATCAGGCGAGCGAAGAAAGCTCGAAACGGTGCTTTCGTATCTTAAAGACGGCGTTATAGCCTTTTCGGAAAACGGAAGTGTAATTCAGATCAATAAAAGCGCTATACAGCTTTTCCGCAAGAACTATAACGAATCGTTTACGCTCGAAAGAATGCTCGGTCTGCTCTGCATCGAATACGCTGCGGGCTATCTCGGAGAATTGAAGCATAATAAAAGCATAATCCTGCGCGAGATCGTTTATGACGATAAAGCGCTCGATATCAGCGTCAGTCCGCTTAAATACATTGAGGACAACGCCGCTCACAGCGGCTGCATCGCGGTCATACACGATGTCACCGGGCGTTATGAGCTTGACAAGGCACGCCGTGAGTTTGTCGCCAACGTTTCGCATGAGCTGAGAACGCCGCTGACCGTTATAAAAGGCTCTGCCGAAACTATTCTGATGTATCCCGACATGGATGACGCCAGCCGTCAGGATTTCCTTAATAATGTCATTGAGGAAAGCGACCGTATGCTGCGCATCATAGGCGATCTTCTGACGCTTTCACGGCTTGACAACAACAAAACAAAGTGGAAGATCGCCCCGTTTAATATTGTCGGCTGCACGAGCCATATCTGCGATATCCTGCAAAACGACGCGGCTGCACACGGTCATACGCTGACCTACCGAGCCGACAGCCGCGCGTCA
>JBAXZA010000166.1:0-4559 GCA_041670545.1 Eubacteriales bacterium
AAGATAAACATGACCGGCGATCTCGTCAAGCGTGAGCTTGCGCATATAGTTTTCGCGTATATAAGCGGTCACCTTATATATAGTATCGGTATGCTTGACGTCACCGAATTCGAAAACATAACCGAGTCCGGAGGGTTCGGAATTAACCGGCGACTCTCCGGAAAAGGTGAGCGACGCAAGCTCGGCGAGAGCGTTGACCTGCGGCGGAAGAAATTCAGGAGCAGATTCGCTTCTCACAGGACTATCCTCGCCGCCCATTGTCATCGGTCCGATTATAACGGCGTAGGAAGCTGAGGTTTCCGAAATATCAGCGCATTCGTCGATTCCGCGAACCGGCGTTACAGCGATGAAAACCAACCCCCTCGGGCAGTAATATATATATTTTCCGCCCCATCGCGCCGCTTCGACGGCTCCGTAAAGATGAGTGCGGCGCGGGTCGCAGAATTCCATACCGTGCGCGCTGAGCGTGTTTTCGCCGCGGCGCGGGTCGAAAGTTGCTTCCGTCTGCAAAGCCTCGGCTTTATCGGCTATCGTTTAGCCGTGACGGCCTCCGCAGCCGGAACAAATCCGTTCTCCGCAGGCAGTACAGCCGTTCTGACATCCGCACTTGACAAAATCCGCCTTTGTGAGATCAAGAAGCCGGCAGTGAGAGCCGCACAGGTCATATATATATTTTTGATACTTACTGTAAAAGCTTTCGTTTTCTGGCATATCAGCACCATGCGGCGGTATAAACGTCAACAATATACACGCCGTATTTATATTGTATACGATATCGATTTAGATTTCTATAAAAATTTTTCAATTTTTGTAATTAAATAAGCGTTTTATACTTACTGCTTATATTATATCCCATATTCCTCCGACTTTCAAGAGCAAATTTGTATTTTTTCTGTTTATAAACGCTCATTGCGTTATTATATTCATTTTCAAGAACAGTATAGTAAAATCGATACGCCCGCTCTAAGGTATATAAATAGGAAGCAAGATTAAAGACACTATTTTTTTGGCAATAACATATATTGACACAAAGCGCGTATAGTGGTAAAATATACTATAATCATGTGTTTATCTATGTCTTGCTCGTAAAATCGCCGCAAACGGTCAAATGGTTTTTATTTTGTAATATTTCATTTTACGAGCATGACCTAAAATTCGCATGATAATTCAGTTGAGGCTTGTTCGTAAACTAATTGCTCGTCGTCAATAACCAAAATAATAAGCATGAATACGGTTTGAACCTGATAATCCGAAACAAAAACTTGGATATATGGTTTTTATTTCGTTTTTTTATTTTACGAACAAGACTTAGGAAAGCGATTTTTTATGACAACCTTATTTGCCATAGCCGCGGCTATGATAGCCGGACTTCTCGTATCGCGGCCTGCCAAGCTTCTTTCACTTCCGGCGGTCACAGCCTACATCATAGCCGGAATACTCATAGGTCCGTGCTGCATAGGCGCTATCGGAATCCCCGGTCTGGGGCTTAACACTGCCGCGCAGGTCGATTCTATGTCCATCATTTCGGATGTCGCGCTCGGATTTATCGCCTTTTCGATAGGCAACGAGTTCCGCCTGTCCTCACTGCGGACGACCGGACGTCAAGCGACGGTGATCGGCATACTCCAGGCAGTTATAACGACAGCGCTTGTTGATGTCGCGCTTATAATAACACATTTCGCCACAGGCGGACGCCTTTCGATAGCCGCCGCGATAACCCTCGGCGCGATTGCCGCCGCAACCGCTCCCGCGTCCACACTGATGGTAGTGCGTCAGTATAAGGCTAAGGGCAAGCTGACCGATCTGCTGCTGCCGATAGTCGCTCTCGACGACGCCGTCGGTCTTGTGCTGTTCGCGGTTTCATTCGGCATCGCGCGCGCCATGACGAGCGGAATCATCGATATCATCACCATAATCGTCGAGCCGCTCATCGAGATAACGGCTTCACTCGCGCTCGGCGCGGCTATGGGAGCGCTTCTCACCTTGACCGAACGTTTTTTCAATTCGAGATCGAAGCGTATGTCGCTCGGCATCGCCTTTGTATTCGGTACAGTCGCGCTTTCTAAGCTGTCATTCGACGTCGGAGGAGTACATATCGGTTTCTCTCCGATCCTCGTCTGCATGATGCTCGGAACGGTATTCTGCAACCTCTGCGCTTTTTCGGAGGAGCTGATGGAACGCACCGACGGCTGGACGACTCCGCTGTTCATTGTATTTTTTGCACTTTCCGGCGCAGGACTTAACCTCAATGTCTTTGGCGATGTAACGATAGTCATCATCGGCGTTGTATTCCTGCTGAGCCGTGCTGCCGGCAAATGGATCGGCGCGTTCTCGAGCGCATCGATGGTCCACTGCGACAGCAACATCCGCAAATACCTCGGGATCACCCTGCTTCCTCAGGAGGGCGTCGCGCTCGGAATGTCGCTTACAGCGCGTCAGCTCGGCGCGGACGGCACGCTTGTGCGCAATATCGTGCTGTTCGCCGTTCTGATAATCGAGATCGTCGGCCCGACGCTATCAAAGATAGCGCTAACAAAAGCCGGAGATATCACTCCCGGCGCAACCACCGCCCGCCTTTCAAATGCAGAAAAAGAAGCCGGCGGTTCTGTTAAAAAGTAATAAAATATATTTCTTCAGCGAATAAAAAAACAAAGGGGCTGTTAAAAAAGTCCCGCACAGCACAAAAAGCAGGCAAGACGAAAAATCTTGCCTGCTTTTTTCAAAATAAGACGGCTGACCTCTTTCAAAGTCAGCCGAATGGTTGTATAATTAAGCTACTATGAATAACAATCCAACCGAAAAACATTATACACCAATCCAGATGAAAATACCAGTGGATTTAGAAAAAATAATTGAAATAACCGACCCGGTATATTCGTTCAACGAAGTAATGGAGAATATTGACCTTAGAAAATATTGTGCTGAGAAGGAAAGCATAATGGGTCGCCCGAGATATGACTCCGCGAAGCTGTTGAAGGTTATACTGTTTGCCTTTATGGAAAACGGATATTCCTCATTGCGTAATATCGAAAAGCTATGCAAGACCGATGTGCGTTACATCTGGCTCCTCGACGGCGAAAACGCTCCGTCGTATGCCACTTTCTGCAACTTTCTGAACAAATATGTGGGAGCGAATGTTGAGCAGCTGTTCCGTGACATCAACGGTTATCTGTTTGAAACGGACTCCGTGAATCTCAATCAGATCTATATCGACGGGACAAAAATAGAAGCCAATGCCAACAAATACACATGGGTGTGGAAGAAATCCTGTCTGAAAAGCCGTGACAAGGTATATGCCGCTCTTACTTCCCTGATCAATGAAATCAACAGCGGAGCTATTTCGCTAATGGGAATTCAGATAGGAACCCGTGAGGAATATGCCATTGAATATCTCGAAGAAGCAATATGTAAGTTTGCAAACGCAACCGGTGCAGGTTCTGGTACTGTCCTCAGAGGTCGCGGACATCACAAGACTGCGGAACAACGTCAATATGACAAGCTGAACGAATATCTCGGCAGACTGCGTAAATATGCCGAACACATTGAAATATGCGGAGATAGCCGTAACAGCTACAGCAAAACAGACCATGACGCAACCTTCATGCGCGTCAAAAGAGATTATATGGGAAATGACCAACTGCTTCCGGCATTCAATATGCAGATAGGTGTTTGCGATGAATATATAGCCGTCGTTGACGCCAAGCAATATGCTTCGGATATGGATTGCTTTGTCCCGTTGATGGATAAATTCAAATCTTCATACGGAAAATATCCGGATTATCCTGTCGCCGATGCCGGATACGGTTCTTATAATAATTATCTGTTCTGCGAAAAGAACGGAATCGGTAAATATATGAAGTTTACCATGTTCGACAAGGAGAGCAAAGACAAAAAGTACAGAGACGACCCCTACAGAGCAGTCAACTTCGCAAGAGACGAAAACGGTGATTTAATCTGTCCCGAGGGGAGAAGATTCAATTTCCTGAGCAATCGACATGTGAAAGGAAACAAATACGGTCGAACAGAGGAGCTATACCAATGTGAGAGTTGCGAAGGATGTCCGCGCAGAAGCGAGTGCTGTCACGGCAACAATGACAGAACAATACGGATGAACAGTGAGCTTAGCGCCATACATAAAGAGGTTCTGGATAATCTGAAATCCGAACTCGGGATAAGGCTTCGTACAAACCGTTCGATTCAGGCAGAGGGTACATTCGGTTCAATCAAGTGGAATCGCTCATATAAACGGGCAAAAAGAAGGGGTATAGAATCAATTGTTTTCGAGTTTACCCTGATTGCCGTCGGTTTTAACCTTTATAAGTACCATAACAAGAAGCATAGAGCATCTGTTGCGGCATAATTGAATCATTGATTTTTCAAAAGATATCCCGCATTTTTTCGAAAAATGTCGCGGGTTTTGTTGATATGCTTTGATTCTGCCTTTTTTGATTTTTTACACGTAATTGTAACGAATTTCAGCCGATTCATCTAAAAAAGCGGAAGCCGCTATCTTTCGATTGCTGCTTCCGCTTTTTTTGAGACTGTTTTTTAACAGCTCC
>JBAXZA010000167.1:0-4556 GCA_041670545.1 Eubacteriales bacterium
AAAAACCGCTATCCACATATTGGCATAGCCAAGCGCGCCGAGTATGAGTATCGCAACCTTGACAGCGAGCGCAAAAACGATGTTCTGCCGCACAATACCCATGGTCTTGCGTGAAATTCTGATCGCTGACGCCAGCTTCGACAGCTTATCGTCCATCAGCACAATATCCGCCGATTCGATCGCGGCGTCGCTGCCGAGCGCACCCATCGCTATTCCGACATCGGCGCGGGTAAGCACCGGCGCGTCGTTTATGCCGTCGCCGACGAACGCCAGCTTCGCCCCGTCCGACAGCAGCGCTTCGACCGCTTCCACCTTCTGCGCCGGAAGCAGCTTTGCGCGCACCTCGTCAACCCCGACGCTTTCGGCGACATTTTTCGCGACGCTCTCGGAATCCCCAGTAAGCATGACCGTTTTCTTTATGCCAAGCGTTTTGAGAGCCGCTATCGCATCCGCCGAATCGGGCTTGACGGTATCGTTTATCACGATATGACCGAGATATTCGCCGCCGCGCGAAATGTGTATGACAGTGCCGGTGAGGTGACATTCGTGCCACGCCGCGCCCGCCTTATCCATCAGTGCGCCGTTGCCGACATAGAACGTTTCGCCGTCGACCACCGCCTTTATGCCCATTCCGGCAAGCTCTGTTATCTCGCCAAGACGTTTTTTGTCGATATGACCGCCGTGTGCTTCAATTATCGACTCGGCGACCGGATGCTTCGAATAATTCTCCGCCGCCGCCGCAATATCGAGCAGCATGGCTTCCGTGATGTTGGTCGGATGTATCGCCTTGACCTCGAAGCTGCCCTTTGTGATCGTTCCGGTTTTATCAAACGCGATGGTATCGACCTTTGAAAGTGTTTCGAGATAGTTCGCGCCCTTAATCAGAATACCCTCGCGCGAAGCGCCGCCTATACCGCCGAAAAACGACAGCGGAACGGATACCACAAGTGCGCACGGACACGAAACTACGAGGAAGATAAGCGCGCGCCGCAGCCATTCGCCCCACTCGCCGCCGGTGAGCAGCGGCGGTATTACCGCCAGCGCGAGAGCGGAGAATACGACGATTGGAGTATAAACCTTCGCAAAACGTGTGATGAAATTCTCCGCACGCGACTTCTTTTCAGACGAATTTTCGACAAGCTCGAGTATCTTCGACACCGTGCTTTCGCCGTATACGCTGTCGGCGCGCACCTTTATCGCTCCGGAGAGGTTAAGCGTGCCGCTTATGACCTTATCTCCGGCCGTTTTATCTGCCGGCAGGCTCTCGCCGGTGAGAGCGGCGGTATTGACCGTAGTCGAACCGTCGATGATCTCGCCGTCGAGCGGAATTTTTTCGCCGGGACGAATAATTATCGTTTCGCCCACTTCAACCTCATCCGGCGATACGACGATTTCCTCGCTGCCGCGAAGCACCGTGGCGCTGTCCGGTCTGATATCCATCAGCGCGGATATCGAACGGCGGCTGCGCCCAACCGCAATGCTCTCGAACAGCTCGCCGACCTGATAAAATATCATGACTGCCGCCGCTTCGGGATATTCACCGATGCCAAACGCGCCGAGCGTCGCAATCGCCATGAGGAATTTTTCATCAAATATCTGACCGTGCGCGATATTTCGTATCGCCGACCATAAAACATCGTAGCCGACCACAAGATACGGCACGGCGAACGCGGCGAGCTTCCATACGCCGTCGAGCGGAAGCAGCGCGGCGGCGGCGCAGAGCAGGACGGAGGCGATCAGCCTCGCGAGATTCACCTTTTGTTTTTTACTCATACGCTTCACATCACAATCCGGCAGTCCGGTTCTACGCGGCGCATAATTTTCTGCACGTTTTTAAGTATATCGTTAAAATTCGCGTCGTCAGCTTCAAGCGTCAGGCGCTGGGCGATAAAATTGACCGATACGGCGGCTACGCCGTCGAGCTTTGCGATGGTGTCCTGCATTTTTGCGGCGCAGTTGGGGCAGTCGAGTTCTTCAAGCTTATATGTTTTTTTCATTTTTTTCGTCCCTTTCCTCAATTAAATGTTCAAAGCCTTTCGCGACGATCGTTCTCACATGATCGTCCGACAGATGGTAATATATGGTCTTTCCGTCGCGCCGACCGGCGATGAGATTGGAATCGCGAAGCGTTTTAAGCTGATGCGACACCGCCGACTGCGACATTCCGACAAGCTCTGATATCGCGCATACGCACAGCTCCGCTTCAAAAAGCGCGAACAGTATTTTTATTCGCGTACCGTCGCCGAACAGCTTGAAAAGATCGGAGAGATCCGACAGCAGCTCGTCGGTCGGCAGCTCGCTGCGCACCGTTTTAAGTATCGATTCATGATCGTGCTCCACCTTTGGCACCTCCTGTCACCTTTTTATCGGTGAAAATATTATTTTGCGGCTCATTTATATGATGAGTCTTTCATATGTGCGTTTGCTCATATGTTTTGACATTCATATGATACCACGTTCATATGTATTTGTCAAGGGGGTATTGCAATTTTTTTTTCAACCACGATTGTTAAATCGTGCATTCGTCGGGGCGTTTTGCAAGATCAGGTATGCTGTAACCGAACACTGCACGATTTTTCTATTATACCGCACGATGGTCATAACGGGCGCGGCATTTATATGCTATAATTCTCATATAGATCATTACATCCATAATAATTTCCGGAGGATTTTAACATGATAAACAAACGCCTGAATATAAAGGAACTAAAGTGTCAGCTCTGCGTCATAGGAGGAGGGATAAGCGGAATATGCGCCGCTGTCGCCGCCGCACGAGAGGGAATATCGGTCGTTCTCGTGCACGATCGTCCTGTCCTCGGCGGCAACGCTTCATCCGAGATTCGTATGTCTATCGGCGGCGCGCGCGATATGCGCTGGCGTGAGGGCGGTCTGATGGAGGAAATATTCCTCGAAAACGCCGCGCACAATCCGTACAGCCGCTATCCGCTCTGGGATATCGTACTTTACGATTTTATCAAGCGTGAGCCGAACATAAAGCTGCTGCTCAACTGCACCTGCACCGACGCCGAATGCTCCGGCGACACTGTTGTAAGCGTCGACTGCTGGATGATGCCCTCGCAGACGTGGTATAAAATCCGCGCCGGACATTTCGCCGACTGCTCCGGCGACAGCATCTTAGCTCCGCTCACCGGCGCGCTTTATACCAGCGGACGCGAAGGAAAAGCTGTTTTCGGAGAAGAAAACGCGGTCGATTCCTCCGACGCGTATACGATGGGCAACAGCATTCTGATGCAGCTCGAGCATACCGAATATCCGGAGAGCTTCACCGAGCCGGATTGGGCGGAGCATTTCAGCGCCGACAGCGAGCCGCTCAAGCATTGGACGCGCGATCACAGCTTCGGCGACGGCTTTTCTACCAACTTCTGGTGGATGGAGCGCGGCGGCACAAAGGATACCATCGGCGACGCCGACGAGATCCGCGATTCGCTGCTCTCGCTCGCCCTTGGCGTCTATGGTCACATTAAAAATGACCACGCCGACAAATGCTCCGATCTCACGATAAATTGGCTGGGCGCGCTGCCCGGCAAACGCGAAAGCCGTCGTTACAGGGGAGCCTATACCCTCACGGCGAGCGATATCACCGCAGACCGTTCCTATCCGGATACCATCGCCTACGGCGGCTGGCCTATGGACAATCACGATCCGCGCGGATTTGACAATGACGGTCCCGGCAACGTTTGCTATCAGGTGCCGATTCCGTATTCGATACCGCTGCGCTGCCTGTATTCGGCAAATGTTGCCAATTTATGGTTTGCCGGACGGAACATCAGCGTTTCGCATGAAGCGCTCACCTCGACTCGTGTGAGCGCGACCTGCGCTCTGCTTGGTCAGGCGGTCGGAGAAGCGGCGGCATTCGCTCTGCGCGAAAACGTTCTGCCGCGCGATTTTACCACAGATATTGTGGAAAATATCAAGCGCACGCTCATGCTGCGCGACGCTTATATCCCCGGCGGACATATCGCGCACGCAGATGTCATGAACGGCGCGGTAATATCCGGCGGCGGTGAGAATCCCGAATATGCCGCGCACGGCGACATCCGCGGGGCGGACGGCGGCGCGTGGAAAGCGTCCGCGGGCGACGCGCTCACATATACCCTGCCAGAAAAACGTTATATACATACACTTGAAATATATTTTGACAGCGATTTCGAGCGTACCACCTGCACTGACCGTCCGTGGATGGGCGGGTCGATTATGAACGTCCATTCACCGGTGCAGACTTACCGTATGTCGCTGCCGCGCACGCTTGCCGACAGCTTCGAGGTGACTACGCCCGAGGGCTTCAAGTCATCGGCTGCCGGAAACATCTATCGTCACGTTTCGGTAAAAATCGAGTGCGAAGCGTCGTCGGTCACATTCCGTCTTATAAAAACCACCGGAGAGCAGACCATAAATATTTACTGCGCCGAGCTTACATAATTAACGTGAGTTAGACGAGGGCAGGTACGCGGCCTTTTGGAAAAGGCCTGGCGAAAACTTTAATAAAAAGGTTTATTACAGAGTATGGATGAATTTGTTTGTACCGCACCATTTCT
>JBAXZA010000168.1:0-4552 GCA_041670545.1 Eubacteriales bacterium
AACGCACGCGCTTCGCTGGCTCCATCTCCCTGCGAGGTGACGATCACGGGCAGATCTCTTGTAAGCTCGTTTGAGCGTATCTGTTTCAGCACCTGAAAGCCGTCCATCACCGGCATTAACAGGTCAAGCATGACGATGGCGACACGTCCCGCGTTTTCGTGCAGATACTCACGTCCTTCTACTCCGTTTTCGGTTTCTACTATCTCATAGCGGTCGCTGAAGGTCTGCACAAGCAGAGCGCGGTTGACCTCAGTATCGTCGACGATAAGCATTATTCCTTCGGAGGAGTCTGATTGTTTGGTTTGTGAACCGTGATTTCTGCCGATAACGCTGTTTTTGCGTTCAGTATTGTTTTCCGATGCGAGCAGGCTGAAAAAATCCGCTTTGGGCATCGGATGCGCGTAATAAAAGCCCTGGACATAATCGCAGTCCATAGTTTTCAGCGTGATGATCTGCTCCAGATTCTCAACGCCTTCGGCTACAACCGACAATCCGAGCCATTTTGCAAGGCTAATGATAAAGCTTAGTATTCCCTTGCCCGCCGCCTTAGTCGCTTCGCGCTGGATAAAACGCGTATCGAGCTTCAAAACGTCGATCGGCATCTCCGAAAGCATATTGAGCGAGGAATAGCCGCTGCCGAAATCGTCCATTTCTATGGTGAAGCCGTATTCGCGCAGGCGGCTGACGACGCTGATGATATGCTCGGGATCTTCCGCATATGCCGACTCGGTTATCTCGAGATGCAGAAGTCCGCATGGGATTTTATACTTTTCCACAAGTCCGGTCAGCGTATCCGTAAGGCTCGAATCGTATATATCGGCGCGCGACACGTTGACGGAAACCGGCACTTGACTCAAACCGCTTTCGCGAAGTTCGACAAGATCGAGGCATACCTTCTCCCAGATGTACATATCGAGAGTTGTGATAAAGCCGTTTTTCTCAAACAGCGGAATGAATTTGCCGGGCGGTATCATGCCGTGCTCCGGATGCTTCCAGCGCACAAGGGCTTCCGCGCCCGCTATCCGTCCGCTGCAAAGCTCATATTTCGGCTGATAATAGACGTGGAATTGTCCGTCTCGGAGCGCTCCCTCCATCTGCTCGGATATCTCCTGCTCCACGAGTATACGGCGGCGCAGCGAATCATCATAATACGCGATGTATCTGTCATATTTGCCCTTTATGGTTTCCGCCGCGAGCTGTGCGCGGTCACACATCACGCTGACCGGCAGGGCTATATCATCGGCTTCGTATATTCCGCAGCGCAGTTTGACATTCATATTGTGCGGCAGCAAGCGGTTTCCACTTATAAGCGAGATAAGCTCCTCCTCGCGCAATGCTTCGGTGCTGGAGTTAAATATGTAGAAATCATCGGCATTGAAGCGGGCGCATATGCCATTTTCACCGACTATCTCACTGAGATTTGCGGCGATATGGCAGAGCAGATTATCCCCAGCCTGTGCGCCGAACGTATCGTTCACGACCTTGAAACGTTCTATATCGAGATAAAACATATTATATTTTTCGTCGGGATGCTCCAAAATCAATTCGCGCGCTTTTTTCTGGAAATACGTTTTGTTATAAAGACCTGTCAGTTCGTCGAGCCGGGCAGTATTGACAAGAGCCGCCGTTTCGCGGAATTCGATCATGTTCGCGAGTCGGTGACGTATGATATCATTTTTATACGGTTTTGCGATAAAATCATGAGCGCCGAGTGAAAGCGCTTTGATTTCGGTTTCATCGTCGCCGCGCTGCGATGAGATTATCACGGGAATTTTCGCGAGATTCCGATCGGACCGCATCGCTTCAAGAACCTCATAACCGTCCATTTCCGGCATAACAATGTCGAGCAGCACCGCAGAAATGGTGTTTGAGTTTTCCGTCAGCAGCTTCATAGCCAGACGTCCGTTTGAAGCGTAAAGAAGATTATAATCCCGTGAGAGTATTTTTCCGAGGATTATGCGGTTGATCTCCTCGTCGTCTACTATTAGAACTGTTCTTTTATTCATATCCTATCCATTCACGGTATAATGAAAGCTACCGTCCGTATATAATCGAGAGCGATAGCATTAAGCTGCAAATATATTATTATACCTAAATTATAACAAATTTCCGTGCAAATAGCAATACATTATTCGAAAATAAATTAATTTTTTTGCGGTTTTACACATAATGTAAACATTATATTTGTTATTATACAAGTATTTTCTCATTGCGTATTAAATTTGCGCTTTTTCAATTATGTAATGCCGAATAATTCAATTTATACGTTGAGATTATTCATGAGCCATAAATATTTACGTTTTTTCGGATTTCCGTATTGACAAATCAGCGAATCTATGCTATTATTGTTTTACGGAATTCCGTATTATAATAATTT
Organism: Eubacteriales bacterium; assembly: GCA_041670545.1. Taxonomy (GTDB): domain Bacteria; phylum Bacillota; class Clostridia; order Oscillospirales; family CAG-272; genus JBAXZA01. The sequence continues at coordinate 2,378 of JBAXZA010000168.1, forward strand.
ATAAGGTGGCTTGAATCATGGACAGAGATTTTGGAGCGGAAATCGACGCACTGCAAAAGCAAATCGAGGAACTGACAGCTTTAATTCATGGGGAGCATATCAGCACCAATGATAAACCGATAAGCACAGATAATAACCGCGTCGGCAATGTCGAAAAAATGAAAAATATGCACCCTGATCCGGTGGTCATGGCGATGCTCAACGAGATCGAGAACAGCTGCGGCGAAAGCGGAGACAGCGGACGAATAAGCTATATCGGAGTTTTCGCTTCCGGCGGACATCAGTCTACTTGGATAAAGCATAAGGCGAGCGCTGACGAGCTGCTTACGCTCATTGAAAATAAAACTGCCGAAAAGGTGCTGGCGTGCATCGGCAACAGCGATCGCTTGAACATTCTTCTTGCGATACTCAAAAAACCGATGACGGTTTCTCAGCTTGTGACCGAGGGTGGTTACGGCTCGACAGGTCAAGTTTATCATCATCTCAAGCCGCTCATGGCGGCGGATCTTGTAATCGAGAGCGACGAAAAAAAGGGGTATTATGTGATTCAGCCCCATCGTGTTCAGGGTATAATCATGCTGCTTGCGGGCATTAGCGACATGGTCGATCCTCAGTTCACGCAGGGCAGCTGGGAGTAATAACAAAAAACACCGGAATACGTTTTCGTATTCCGGTGTTTTTTGTTATTTATTATAAGAAATAAGTAATCGAATGTTTCAATGAAGCTTAAAATCGTGCGCCGCTTGATACATTGCTATGACATTTTCCGTAGGGCTGTTGTCCTGTATCGCGTGAGTCGGAGCGAAATGATATCCACCGCCGGGTGTCATTATTTCCAGTGTCTCGTTGACATTTTTGACGACATCATCGACTGTACCGTAGGCGAGAGGTCCGGCAGTCGAAATGCAGCCGCGAAAGCATAGATCTCTGCCGAAATGTTCCTTTAAATATGCAGGAGACATATCTGCGGCTTCAGGCTGAAGCGTGTCGACACCTTTCACTCCCATTTCGATAAAATCAGGATAAACCCAGCTCGATGAGCCGCAGGAATGTATTATTACAGGCAGTTCATAGGAAGCTGCCAGATCGATAAAACGTTTATGTATCGGTTTCATTACGCGTCGATACAAATTTTTGCTAATCATGGGCGTGTGCTGAGTTCCTAAATCTTCGCCAAGCCATACGAAGTCAATATTTCCACAGCATTTATCGAGCAGGCGCTCGAGATATCCGAGCTGCCATTCTGCACGTCTGTTAATAAAATCGAGCGCGGCTTCATCCTCTGTAAGTAAACAGCAAAGCACGTCCTCCATTCCCATAATTCGTCCGTTTGAGTTTATAATATCCGGAATCCCGGCGTTTCCTACATATAGCGCATATTGGTTTGGGTTGTTTACGTTTGACGAGGCTTCACGTGCAGCTTCATAGTTGAAATCATCTGGATTCGGAATTGGAAATTTGGTAAACATCTCCTCTGTGGCATCCTTCAGCGGAAAATCGCAGAAATCCCAATAACCACCGCTCTCATTTGCCGCCCAGCGCATGATGGCGCCTTCAAGTTGGTCGACCTGCCTGTCCGGTGGTATTTTGAAGAGCTGTTTACCAGTATATGGAGCGCTTATTGAGCGGTAATCGACGCCAAGTGCCTGCATAACAAACTCCATATTGCCGTCGTGAATTCCGAGTGCATCAGCAACCCTCATATGTACAGCCATGTTTGTTTCGTATCCGATAGTAACGCGGTCGGTTTGCTCATGCGCAAAGGTTCGTTTCACACGTTCTCTTGGCGACATTGTTTCTTTCGCTTTTCTTATCGTCATTTTCGCCATTACCATACCTCCATTCTGTTTAAATATTATATATACTTATTATAACTCAATATAAATATTTTGCAATGTTTTATTTAATAAATATATTATTAAATTATTTTGTCAATATAATAATATGCGGTAATGCTAGTGTATTTTTAAATAGAAGAGTGTTTTGCTTTTGTATGGATATGTCTGGCAATCAATTATATGTTTTAAGCATTTAATAATCTATCGAACACATTGTCTGCATATAACGAAAAAAGCGCCGCAAGCGGCGCTCAAATAAGTCAAACAAATTATTAGTAAAGTAAATGTACATAGAAAGCCGAATAAAGGAATAAAACGAACGGAATAAATGCGAAGC
>JBAXZA010000169.1:0-4551 GCA_041670545.1 Eubacteriales bacterium
GACGGCGATGTTATGCTCATGCTGAATATGAAAAATCCGTCCGAATTTACCATGTCGCTGCGCATTCCGCAATGGACGGACGGCGACACCGATATACTCATAAACGGCACAAAGGCAGCGGCGGGCAAACCAGGTACATATTTGCAGCTGAAACGCGTATGGAACGACGGAGATACGGTTTCATATCGCCTTGAAAGCTCGTTTAAACTCACAAAATACAAGGGCGCTGACGAAATCCCGAATTTCGACCGCTATTACATCGAACGCGGACCTCTGCTCTATGCCGTTTCCGCTCCGACGCTGCATGAAGCGCAGACCATCGGCTGGACTGTCCGCGATTTCGATAAATGGCTCATGCCGTCTGGCGACGGAGTGTCATACGATATCAAAATGCACCCCGGCTGCTCGCTCAAGCCATATTTCCTCCTTGAAACCAACGAAAACATGACCTGCTGCCCGCTTTTATCCTAAATTTGCCGCTTCGTGCATGGCGACTGCAATTTAAATTTCCGGAAACTATCGCAGATCTATTTTCACAGACACACTTCACAAAAAATCAGCCGGCAGTTAAAGCTGCCGGCTGATTTTTTAATGGTTTATATCATTATAATGTTTTTTGACGCGCAGACGGTTGATCTCGCGGGAGAGCAGCGCCTGAGCCTCGCGGTATTCGCGGCTGCTCTTATGCTGGAGCAGCTCCTCGCGTGCGGCGTCGGCGGCGCGGCGGGCACGGTTAATATCGATATCCTCCGGCCGCTCGATAGCGTCGCACAGCACCATAACGTCGTTTTTCTCGATTTTGACAAGTCCGGACGATACCGCCGCGTAACGTTTTTCGCCGCCTGTCGGGGTAAATGTCAGCTCGCCCGGAGCTATCGCGGCGATCATATCTATATGATGCGCGAGAATTCCATATTGTCCCTCGGATGTCGGAACGATCATCGAGGTGCAGCCGCCCTCGTAAAAGCAGCAGTCTGCGGCGAGAATATGCAGCTTAAATTCCGCGTTCTCACCCATCGCTCACACCCGATTTCCCGAACGCGCCTTGGCGATGACATCGTCTACCGTACCGACGTTGAAGAACGCCGCTTCGGGATAAATATCCATATCGCCGTTTATGATCGCGCCGAAGCCCTTGACAGTTTCCGCAAGCGGCACATAAACGCCCTTTATTCCGGTGAATTTTTCCGCGACATGAAAGGGCTGCGAAAGGAAACGCTGTAGCTTTCTCGCGCGCGAAACGGTGAGCTTATCGTCCTCGCCAAGCTCGTCCATGCCGAGTATGGCGATGATATCCTGAAGCTCGCTGTATTTTTGAAGGATTTCCTGCACCCGGCAGGCGGTATCATAATGCTCCGCGCCGACAATCGCGGCGTCGAGTATGCGCGAGGTGGATTCGAGCGGATCGACCGCCGGATATATGCCCTGCTCCGACACCTTGCGGCTAAGTACCGTTGTAGCGTCTAAATGCGCGAAGGTGGTAGCAGGTGCGGGGTCGGTGAGGTCGTCCGCCGGAACATAAACCGCCTGAACCGATGTGACAGAGCCGTCCTTTGTTGACGTTATGCGCTCCTGAAGCTCGCCCATTTCGGACGCGAGCGTAGGCTGATAGCCGACGGCGGACGGCATACGTCCGAGCAGCGTCGAAACCTCGCTGCCCGCCTGAACGAATCTGAATATGTTATCGATGAAAAGCAGGACGTCTTTATGCTGTTCGTCACGGAAATATTCAGCCATTGTCAGACCCGAAAGTCCTACGCGCATACGCACGCCGGGCGCTTCGTTCATCTGTCCGAATACAAGCGCGGTCTTGCTTGAAACGCCGCTTTCGCGCATTTCGTTCCAGAGGTCGTTTCCCTCCCGGCTGCGCTCTCCCACGCCGGTGAAAATCGAATAGCCGCCGTGTTCTGCGGCGATATTGCGGATAAGCTCCTGTATCAGCACGGTTTTGCCGACCCCGGCGCCGCCGAAAAGTCCTATCTTACCGCCCTTCGCGTATGGCTCGAGCAGGTCGATGACCTTGATTCCGGTTTCGAGAACGTTGACCACCGGACTCTGCTCCTCAAATGTCGGCGCGGGACGGTGTATCTCGCGGCGAGCCGTATCCGACGGCAAAGCCGTACCTCCGTCGATGACGTCGCCAAGTACGTTGAACATTCGTCCGAGTGTGACCTCGCCGACGGGAACCTTTATCCCAGCGCCGGTATCCTCGACCGGCATTCCGCGGCGAAGTCCCTCGCTTCCGGCGAGCATGATGGCGCGTACCGTATGACCGCCGATGTGCGCTGCGACCTCCATGACATAACGCGCGCCGTCGAGCCGCACGACGAGCGCCTGTTTTATCTTAGGCAGCTTTCCCGCTTCGAATTCAACGTCGATTACAGGGCCGGAGACCTGTACAATTTTTCCGATATTCATTTATTCGGCCTCCCTGAGCTTACTTTTTTTGAGTGCGCGCGCTCCTGAGGTCACCTCGGTGATCTCCTGCGTGATAGCGGCCTGACGCACGCGGTTATACTGCACCGAAAGCTGCGACAGCATCGAATCGGCGTTTTCATTGGCGGCGTTCATAGCCTCCATGCGTGAATTTTGCTCGCTCGTGAAGCTGTCAACAAGAGCGCTGTAAATAAAGCCGGAAACATAGCTTTCGATAATATTATCAAGAACCGCGCTGACCGACGGGGTGAATTCAAAGGAAACCTTCGAACCAGCGTCCGTCGGACCGGCGGTAAAATTGCTGCGGTGGAACGGCAGTATGCGCGTTTCCTCCGCTGCCGACGAAAGACCGTTTTTCATATCGGTATAAACGACGAAAATTTTAACAAGCTCTCCCGATTCAAAGCGTCTTAGCAATATCGACGATATCTCACGCGCGCGCTGCATGGTCGGATTCTGGGCGGGATAGAGGAAGCTCTGCTCGATTTTAATCCCTCGCTGCATGAACGCCTGCCGTCCGAATTCTCCGACGACGAAAAGACGCGTGTCGGGGTGCTCCTCAAGCATATGCATGGTATCCTTGATGATATTGTGGTTGTACGCGCCCGCAAGTCCCTTGTCGCCGGTTATGACAAGGCAGCCGTAGGTTCCGTCGAGCTTCTGCGTTCTGTCCTCGGGATAGAAATATTTGCTCTCAACGTCCGGCGCGGTACGGAATATACGCTTGATCTCCGCCTTGAGCGCCGTAAAATACGGCTTTGTGCGCGTAAGCTCATTTTTCGCCTTGCGCAGCTTTGTCGACGAGATGAGATACATCGCGTTTGTGATTTTTTTAGTGTCGCGTATGCTTCCGATACGTTTTTTTATCTCATTTGTGCTCGGCATGACGCGTTACCTCACAGCAGGAGCCGAATAGCCGCACGACGCAATGAATTTTTCGCTGATTTGGGCTATCTGCTCCTCGGTTTCCTTTGTAAGTACATGAGTTTCGGTTATTTCAGAGCAGATATCGGCGTATTGATTATGAAAATACGTCAGCAGCTTTTCCTGAACGTCCTTTACGGCCTTTACCGGCACCGGACAGAATACACGGCGTCGCGCGGCGGCGAGGGTTATAACCTGCTCGTCGAGCTGCATCGCGCGGTACTGCGGCTGACGCAGCATTCGCATAAGTCCCTGACCGTAGGCGAGCTGCTGCTTTGTGGAATCGTCGAGATCTGAGGCGAACTGTGTGAACACTTCTATTTCACGATACTGCGCGAGATCAAGACGGACAGAGCCGACGGCGGCTTTCATCGCCTTGGTCTGAGCCGAACCTCCGACGCGCGATACCGAAAGACCGATATTGACAGCGGGGCGCTGTCCCGAGAAGAACAGATCGCTTTCGAGGAATATCTGACCGTCTGTTATCGAAATAATATTAGTCGGAATGTATGCCGAAACATCGCCCGCCTGCGTTTCGACGATCGGCAGAGCGGTCATGCTTCCGCCGCCCCGCGCGTCGGAAAGATGCGCCGAACGTTCAAGCAGACGCGAATGGAGATAGAAAACGTCGCCCGGATATGCCTCGCGTCCAGGTGAGCGTTCGAGCAGCAGGCTCAGCGCACGGTATGCGACGGCGTGCTTTGATAAATCGTCGTAAACGATAAGCACGTCGCGGCCGGAATTCATAAAATATTCGCCGAGAGCCGAGCCTGCGTAGGGCGCTATATACTGCATGGGTGCGCTTTCGCTCGCGGTCGCCGCGACTACGATCGTGTAATCGAGCGCGTCACGTCTGCGCAGATTTTCGACGAGCTGCGCAACCGAGCTTGCCTTCTGACCGATCGCTACATAGATGCAGACGGTGTCCTTGCCCTTCTGATTTATGATGGCGTCGACGGCGATAGCGGTTTTGCCGGTCTGACGGTCGCCGATGATAAGCTCGCGCTGTCCGCGGCCGATCGGGAACATTGAATCGATCGCCATAATACCGGTTTCAAGCGGCGTGTTTACAGGCTGACGGTCGATGATACCCGGCGCCGGAGTTTCGACCGGACGGTAATCCTCCGATTGAATATCCCCGCCGCCGTCGATGGGAGAGCCAAGCGCGTTGACGACGCGGCCAAGGAAAGC
>JBAXZA010000170.1:0-4526 GCA_041670545.1 Eubacteriales bacterium
CTCGTCACCTCAAAGAGCGATCCGGTTTTCGGCGGCGTTTATAAGCTCGCGGCGGTCGAGGACGCGGACGGCAATATCATACCTAAGATAAAAATCAGTGAAAATACCGCTAAAATCACAAATCCGCATTTTAAAAAGGTGTACCGCCTTTATGAAAAAAAGAGCGGAAAGGCTATCGCCGACCTCATCTGTCTGCACGACGAGGTGATCGACGACACAAAGCCGCTCACCATTTTCGATCCGGATTACACCTGGAAGGAAAAAACGCTCACCGATTTCCGCGCCGAGGAGCTTATGAAAACGGTATTCAAGGACGGAAAATGCGTCTATACGCGCCCGACGACCGAACAGATACGCGATTTCTGCGCTCAGCAGATCGCGCTCCAGTGGGACGAGGTCAGACGCTTCGAATATCCGCATAATTATTATGTCGACCTTTCCAAGAAGCTGTGGGACATCAAGCACGAGCTGCTTCGCAGAATGTCCTCTGGCAAATAACATTAAAGGCGGTGACGGCTATATGATAATTGACGGCAGCCGTTCCCCGGATAATTCCCGCCGCGTCGCGGCGCCGGTGGACGGCAATAATTTACAAAATATTAACATTAGCTCAGACGGCAGACTCGACCGGCTCGTCGACGAAGCGATCGAACGGCGCGTTTCACCGTCGCTCATCTGCGTCGTGGGCGGCGCGGACGGAGTTTATTACAGCCGCGCCGCGGGATTTTCGCGCGCGTTTGCGGACGATAAACCCTGCTTTGACGTCATTCCCGAAGCACTCGGCGGCGAGGGCAGCACTGCGGCGACATTTCATACAATGTACGACATGGCGTCTCTGTCAAAGCTCCTCGGCACGACCATGGCGGCGCTCAGACTGCTCGAGGAGGGCAGACTGACGCTAATCGACAACATCACGATGTATTTTGACGATGTGCCGCAGGATAAGCGTTATATCGACATAAAAATGCTTATGACGCACACGAGCGGCATATCTGCACATTTCCGGCTCGACCATATCGACTGCGTAACGCCTGACGGCGCAGCGCGGGCGATAATCGAACATCCGCTCGCCTACACGCCCGGCACGAAGGTGGAATATTCCTGCATGGGATATATCCTGCTCGCGAAGATTCTCGAGAAGATCGAGGGCGAACCGCTCGACGCCATCACGCGCCGCCTTGTGTTCGAGCCGCTCGGAATGAACCGCACCTGCTATAACCCCATCGCACGCGGCGAAACCGATTTCGCCGTCACCGAGTTTGACGAAAAGCTCGGGAGGTATATAAACGGCGTCGTTCACGACGAAAATGCACGTTTCCTCGGCGGAGTTTCGGGCAACGCGGGAGTTTTCTCCTGCGCCGGCGATCTTGTCCGCTTCGCTTCGATGCTCTCGTCGCACGGCGGACTGCCGAAAACGGCGGAAGGTGATACAGACGCCGGACGTTTTCTGTCGCGCGTCACCTTTGATATGGCGCTGCGCGATTACACCTCCAAAATCGACGCCGAACAGGTGCGCGGACTGGGCTTCCAGCTTCGCGGACACGACGAGGAGGTTTCGGCGATGGGCGATCTGTACAGCGACGGCTCATACGGTCACAATGGCTTTACCGGTCCGTCGCTCTATGTCGACCGCGAAACCGGACTTTATTCGATAATACTCGCCAATCGCGTCCATTTCACACGCGAAAGCGCGAGAATATTCCGCTTCCGCCGTCAGTTCCACAACGCCGCGCTGTCGGAATTCAAATAAGTGGAACGAGGGTACGCGGCTTTGTCGAAAAAGCTTGGCAAAGACTCTACTGACATATTTTTATTGCAATATTTAAATTTATGATGTTAATTTTAATTGTTTTTTGCGCTGTGAGCGCATGATACTTTGTTATAATGGTAAGGAGATATAATTATGCCGGAATTTTTAAGCGCTTCCGACAAGCGCACCAAATACTGCGGAGAATTTAACAAATCGGACGTCGGAAACGAAGTCTGCGTCATGGGCTGGGTTCAGCGTCAGCGCGACCTCGGCAGTCTGATATTCATCGACCTGCGCGACCGTACAGGCATCGTTCAGCTCGCCTTTGACAGCGAAACCGACCGCACGATTTTCGACGCCGCCTTCGCGACACGTTCGGAATTCACCATCTGCGCACACGGCGTCGTCCGTAACCGCGGCGAGGGCGCGATCAACGCCAACATTCCCACCGGCGAGATCGAAATCGCCGTCCACGAATACAAAATACTCGGTACGGCGCTCACACCTCCCTTTGAGATCGTCGAGGACAGCTCGGTCAAAAACGAGCTTCGCCTTAAATACCGCTATCTCGACCTGCGCCGTCCGGATATGCAGCGCAACATCAAAGCTCGCTGCGATATCACAAAGCTCACCCGCGATTTCTTCTATGACAACGGCTTCATGGATATCGAAACGCCGAACCTCATCAAGCCTACACCCGAGGGCGCGCGCGATTATCTTGTGCCGAGCCGTCTGCATCCGGGCAAATTTTACGCCCTGCCCCAGTCTCCCCAGCTTTACAAGCAGCTGCTCATGATAGCCGGCTTCGACCGCTATATGCAGATTGCCCGCTGCTTCCGCGACGAGGATCTCCGTGCCGACCGTCAGCCGGAATTCACGCAGATCGACGTCGAGATGTCGTTCGCAAAGCAGGACGATATCATCGGAATCATCGAACAGTATCTTAAATATATCTTCAAAAATTTCAAGGGCATGGACATTTCCCTTCCGCTTCAGCGCATGACCTATGCCGAAGCGATGGATCGTTTCGGTTCGGATAAGCCCGACCTTCGCTTCGGTCTGGAGATCATCGATCTCACTGAAACCGTCCGCGGCTGCGCGTTCAAGGTATTTGCCGGAGCGCTGGAAAATGGCGGCTCTGTCCGCGCGATAAAAGTTCCGGGCGGCGCGAAATTCTCCCGCAAGGAGATCGATTCGCTGACAGATTATGTCAAAACCTACCGCGCTAAGGGTCTTGCATGGATGAAGAACTCGGGCGGCGAGGTCTCCTCGTCCTTCGCTAAATTCATGACCGAGGACGAAATGGCGAAGATATCCGCCGCGACGGAGTTTGGCGAGGGCGATCTCGTCCTCATCTGCGCCGACCGCGATCAGGTGGTGTTCGATTCACTCGGAGCGCTTCGCTGCGAGGTCGCGCGCCGCATGGGACTCATCAAAAAGGGCGAATACAAGCTGCTCTGGATCACCGAATTCCCGCTGCTCGAGTACAGCGAGGAGGAGGGACGCTTCATGGCGAAGCATCACCCCTTCACCATGCCCTTTGAGGAGGATTTACAGTACATCAAGAGCGATCCCGCCCGTGTGCGTTCGATCGCCTACGATATTGTCATCAACGGCATGGAAGCGGGCGGCGGCTCGGTTCGTATCAACAATCCCGAGATTCAGGAGCAGATGTTCGAGGTGCTCGGCATGACGCCAGAGGTCGCGGACGAAAAATTCGGCTTCCTCATCGACGCTTACAAATACGGAGCGCCGCCGCACGCCGGTATGGCGTTCGGTCTTGACCGCCTTGTTACCCTGCTGCTCGGTCTGGACGATATCCGCGACGTTATCGCATTCCCGAAGGTTCAAAACGCCTCCGAGCTGATGTCCGGCTGCCCGAATTTCACCGACTCAAAGGCGCTTGACGACCTTTCCATCGCCGTCACCCGCAAAGAGGACGACTCCGATAAAGAATAAACAATGAAAAATCGCCGTGCGGATTTTGTCCGTACGGCGATTTTTCTATGTCGGCGGCTAATTTTAAATCGCAGCCGCATATCGTATTATAAGCGTTTTTCCGCGTAGCGGCGGGCAATAGAGCAGACGACGTCAACGCATTTGTCCATCGCCTGAATGCTGACGTATTCGAAGCAGCCGTGACCGTTATGCGCTCCGACGCCCAGATTCGGACACGGCAGACCCATGAACGAAAGCCGGCTGCCGTCCGTGCCGCCGCGAACCGGAACGCTGACCGGCTCTGCGCCGACCTCGGCAACGGCTTCATACGCGGTTTCAATGAGGTGAAAATGCGGCTTTATCATCTCGCCCATGTTGCGGTAGCTGTCGCGGATATCGAGCGTTATCGTTTCCTCGCCGTATTTTGCGTTGAGCATATCGGCGGCGCGGCGCGCATATGCTTTTTTACATTCGAGCAGAGCGGCGTCGTGGTCGCGGATTATGTACGAAAGCTCGGCGTGACCGACCTCGCCGCGCATATCTGTCATGTGGATAAAGCCCTCGCGCCCTTCGGTGTATTCGGGCTTTGCGAGCGGCGGCAGGCAGGAATCAAACTCGAGCGCGACGCAGCAGGCGTTGACCAGCTTGCCCTTAGCCGAACCGGGATGTATGCTCCTGCCCTTTATCGCCACCTTCATCGACGCGGCGTTGAAGGTTTCGTATTCGACCTCGCCGAGCGCACCTCCGTCGAGGGTGTAGGCGTAATCCGCGCCGAAACGGGCGACGTCGAAGCGGTCCGCGCCGCGTCCGATCTCCTCGTCCGGCGTAAAACCGATGC
>JBAXZA010000171.1:0-4465 GCA_041670545.1 Eubacteriales bacterium
AAAAATTCGAAATGACCGCCGAAAGCGCACCTGTGAGAAACCCCGCTTCACTTCCGAGGTACATTCCGGTTATGACGGTTATCGCCGTAACAGGCTTGAAAAACGGTATAAACCGTCCAGCCGCCGAAAGCGCCGTCATTGCCGCGACGATGATAAGCCGCCGCGTTCCGGTTTTTCTGCGCTCAAAGCCGGAAATGAACAATACGAGTGCGAGAATAGTCACCGCAAGTGAAATAAATGCGTAGCTGCTCTCTCCGAATGCGAAAACTCCTGCCGCGACGACGGCTGGTATCGCGGCGAGCGGTACGGCAAAGCGCAGGATTCGCCGCAGACGTTCGTTTTTTATCACTATCATCAGATGTCCCTCACCTCAGTCCAGATCCTCGCCAAGCTCGAGCGTATACAGCCATTCGACCGCGTCGCCGTCGGAAAGTGTATAATCACCGCAGCCGAACGATGGGATTTCGCCGTTGACGCGGTATATCCAGCCCGATAAATCGCCGCCGTCGAATTCATAAAGATAGTTTATGCCGGAAATATAGGCAAGCTTTGCGGAGCCTGATACCGCGCCGCTGCTTTCGAGCTGTATCGCGTAGGTTTTAGCCGCTTCGACAAGAATGTCGTAAACGGTTTCACCCTCCGAAAGCGCAAATTCCGTCACGGGCAGAATCTCGCCGCTCTCTGGGATATATTCCGAATCGCAGACGCCAACCGCTCTGTCGCAGCGTATGGTCAGGCTGACACTGCCGATGATATTATCCTTTTCGCCGGTTTTGCTGTAATAATGCTCGGCGCTCTCAAAATCGGTAAGCGCAATAAAACACGCGGCTGCTCCCGCGATAACGATTACGAAAATGTAATTTTTAAAGCCCCGCTTTTTTACCGCGAACAAAATAACGCATGACAGCATGGCGGCGGCGGCGATCGCGATATATGCTATAATTTTATAGCTTATCCCATCAGACGCCCTGTCCGGCGCTGTTTCAGAGGCAGGCGAAGTTTGCGCGTCCATGGCGTTATGTACTGCGGTTTCCGACGTTTTCGGCGCTGTATCGGTATTTGAATCCAGTATAAAAAGAGGTCCGTCACCTTTGCCCGCACGTTTTAGTGCGATTAACGCGTAATAGCATTGTACGGTGGCGGTGTGATTAGATTCGCCGCCCGATATATGACAGAAGCTGCCGTCTGAAAGCTGGAAATCAAGCATACCGTCGATTGGCGACGAGCTGTCCTTTATGAACCGAGCGTCCGAAAGCACGTCTATTCCGAGTGCAGAAAGAGCGGTGATAACCTGTGCGGAGCTTTCGGCATTTTCCGCACCATAGCTCGCAAAGCCGCCGCTCCCGAGCTGACGTGAGGAAAGCAGAGCGAGCGCGCCGTCGACGGCAGATACGGCTTCGTTTCTTGTTTCGTCAGATATTGTCTGAGCGGCTACGATATCCGTTCTGTAATAGGGAGCGAGCGCCGACAATGCCATCGCCGTCACGTCAACGTCAGATATTTCGCCGCGTATCGCCCAGCCGCCGTCGTTAAGCCGGCGCGAGAGCAGCTCGGTTATGACCTCCCCGGCGGTGAATTTTTCGCTTTGAAAACCGTTGTTCAGAAGCTGGAGTCCCCAGATATAGCTCATTATGCCAAGCTCGCCAATGGAATCGCCGAGTGTCGACGTTATGTAGCTGTCGTCACGGCGTCCGGCGGCGGCAAGTGCGAGGGCGAAGCGCTGACGTTCGGTCGCGCTGCGAACTGTATTCGCGGCGAGATAAGCGTCGAGTGCGTCGGCATACGCGGTGAAATCATATGTCACACCAGACTGCGACAACGCGATGATATACCATTCGGAGGAAACGCCCGCGCCATCCGTTAGCGAACCGTCGATCCATTGCTGAACCGAAGCCGCGCTGTTTGATTTGAGATTATAATCCGTTATCGAGCCGATAACAGCGCTGATATCTCCGTCACGAGCGAACGATAAAAACGACGGTGTCATAAACAGCGATATGATAAGTGAGATAGCCGCAAAGCTATTTAATTTACGAATAAATGAGATTTTCACAAGCGTTTTCCTCCGGCAGCTGCAATTATATCATACAAATAAGCAGCAAATTATATAAATGAATATAAATATCGCAGCAGCGATTTAATTATAGCATCGCCGCGGTTAAAAGTCAACGTATTACTGATGTGTGAAGCTGCGGCATAAACGTAATTCACACGAAATCGCAGCGTTTAAGACTTTGCCGCATACTGTGTAATTCGGAGATGACCGTGTTCATATCTCACGCCGTCGTTATGTACCATCATGATAAAACGCTGTACATATCTGTATATTTTATCACATTATTTATATTATGGCAAGTACGCGGCGGAGAAATTTGCAAATAATCTTGACATACGGATATTTTTGTGTTATTATATATAAGCATCAGCGCGGTGCGCCGCGTTTGTGTGTTGATCCGCGTAAATTCGGAGGGGTATCGAAGCGGTCATAACGAGGCGGTCTTGAAAACCGTTTGAGGCGCGAGTCTCACAAGGGTTCGAATCCCTTCCCCTCCGCCATAACAGCACACCAGTTTTGATACAATGCGTATCGACACTGGTGTGCTGTTTTCTTATCAAAAAGTGCCTATTTACAAGGCTTTTTCGACATCTTTTAACGAAAGCAGGCTCCGAGACCTCTCTGTTATTGGTCACCGAAGCCTGTTTCTATGCCCTGACCCTGCAAGATTTAATTATTCCCCCTGTTTGGTGCATCTTTTAATTATTACTGCGGGGTATCGTTAAAACTTGCAGGGCAAATAAAAAGCCGGAACTTAGTCAGCCCCGACTTCTATTTCCGTTCCGTTGTAGAATACGAACTTGATATGCCCATCAGGGTAAACGACGCCTTTTTCTACCATGACCGTCCAGATGGTGTCGTTCCATTCTGTCAGAATTTGCGGCTGCTTCCTTAGCGTCCGAATGAACAGTCCCATCGCCTTGTCCTGCTGTTCCCGTAATGTGCGCTCTGCTTTAAGCCTTTCAAGCACTGCGACCGTCTCCTCGTAACGCTGTGTCAGGCTTTCATACTTTTTCAAGTATTCTTCCTGTGACTGTGTTGTGCTGGCGTTTTCGGCGACCGCCGCCTTGGCCATTTCAGCAATCACAGTGGCTTCGTCCTCTTGGCTTGCTATTTTAGCATCGAGAGAGGCAAAGTCCGTCAGACTTTTTCTCATCAATTCGCAGTCAGCCACCACCTGCGGCAGATTGTCCATAACGCGGTTGTATGCGGTAATGAACAGCAACTGGATGGTTTCCGTCGTGAGCACCGGCGTCGTGCATTTATGCTCGAATTTTGCGTTGCACTGCCAAATCGTGCTGCGGTATTTATCCGTAGAGTGCCAGAGCTTTCTGCCGTAATACCCGCCGCAGTCAGCGCATACCAGCTTCGTGGAGAGAACGCTTTTACCGCTGTACGCCTTACCGAGCTGTTTCCGTCTGGCAAACTCTGACTGAACATGATCCCATTCGTCAGACTCGACGATTGCCGGATGACTGCCTTCTACATAATATTGCGGTACCTCACCCTGATTTGGTTTGAGCTTTTTCTGAAGGAAATCGACGGTGAAGCGTTTTTGAAGAAGAGCGTCACCCTTGTATTTTTCGTTGGTGAGGATGCTGTCTATTGTGGTCTTGCTCCATTTGGTGCTGCCTCCAGGCGACAAAATACCGAGACTCTCAAGGTATTTACCTATCCCGGCGGCAGTTTTTCCTTCGAGGAACAGCGCATAAATCAGGCGTACTATCGCTGCCTCCTGCTCGTTTATCACAGGCGGGTCATCCTTCGTTTCTCCCTTTTCATAGCCCAGAAATCGGCTGTAAGCCATCGACACCTTGCCGTCGGCAAACCGCTTCCGTTGTCCCCATGTGACATTTTCCGAAATACTCCGGCTTTCCTCCTGCGCAAGACTTGACATTATCGTGATGAGCAGTTCGCCCTTGCTGTCCAATGTGAAAATATTTTCCTTTTCGAAATAAACTTCAATGCCGTTTTCCTTTAGTTTTCGTACAGTGGTCAGGCTGTCCACAGTATTGCGGGCGAAACGGCTGACCGACTTCGTGACGATGAGGTCGATTTTACCGGCAAGGGCATCGTCGACCATCTGATTGAAGCCGTCACGGTGTTTGGTGTTCAAGGCGGAAATGCCCTCGTCCGTATATACAGCGATGAACTCCCACTCTGGCTTTGATTGAATGTAGTGCGTGTAATAATCCACCTGTGCTGTGTAGCTGGTCTGCTGTTCTTCGCTGTCGGTCGAAACGCGGGCGTACCCGGCAACACGACGTCGTCTGGTATTCGCAGTCGGCAGGTGCGTTAATGGATTAATCGTCGGGGGAATTACTGTTACTCTTGCCATTATTGCTGCCGCCTCCTTTCCAGCGCTTTTTGTCGTGCAGCGGCTCTCATTTCATCTGTCCAACTTTCCCG
>JBAXZA010000172.1:0-4454 GCA_041670545.1 Eubacteriales bacterium
CAAGCGTATCCTCCCAGACTATGCCGTGAGAATTTTCGAGTTTATTCTGTATTTCGGGATTTGTCGACTGTGTGAGAATTGCAGAAAGAGCAACACCCGATTCGTCGATGGCGGCGCGGGCTTTTTTGAGGTCGACTCCGGTCCAGCCGAGTATTTCGATGGCTTTGAAGCCGCGTTCTCCGGCTCCCTTGAAGCGGTCATAATAATCGCCGGGGATCCAGCCGCCGGCACAGGATAATGTAAACATTCAAAACACCTCTCGTATCACAATTTTTTACGGAGCGTATACCTCCGCGTCGGTTACGCGCATATTATACACTTTCCGCGCCGCAAAGTCAAGGCATATCGCGCATTTTATCGCGGCGGCGTCACATTGACACTTATTGCACCGTATGTCCGCGCGTATTTTTTTATCAGCGGCGCACAGCTTACATCGCACAGCGCTGCTTTATATACTCCTCCGCGACGGCAGCGCCGCCGTCGCCGTTCGGATGCGGTCCGTAGGCAGCGTCCCCCTCGCGTTCGGGCGACACGCGCAGCACCGCCGCGATATCGAAAACATCGTCAGCGCCAAGCTCGCCTATGCGGGCGTTGACCGCGCGTCGCACCGCTTCCCTTTCTGGTTCGAGATTGAACGGAGGAATTGTAAAAACAGTCACCCTTATGTTGGGGTTCAATTGCCGCAGCTCGCTTATGATAGATGAAAGCGACGCGAATAGCTCATCTTCACCGGCATTGCCGCCGAGTATATCGTTTATCCCGAAGCAGACGCAGGCATTGTCGCAGCGTGACGCCTTATACAGCCATGCGCCGCCCATCGCCGCGTCCGTGGCACGGCCGTAGCCGAGTCCGAGATTCCACCCGCCGATATCGCGCTCCGAAAGCGCGGCGCATATCCGCGCCGCCCACTGCTCACAACGGCCTGCCTCAGTACCGCAGCCCTGCGTTATCGAATCTCCGATAAAACAGCGGGTTTCGCTCACGCTCCGTTTTACAGCGAACATATCGGGCAGCATACATTCGTTCGCTTCACTCATATTTTCTGTGCCGCGCTCTGACGAACGATCTCCGGCGGCGTAATAACAGAGCGCGCGGCTGTCCGGCGTGCAGGGGATATCAAGACCGCTCCCGATATCGGCGGTCACGGTATAGCAGAGATATGCGCCGTCGGGGATATCGAGCGCGATCTCATCGCTTATGAAGCGCTCGTCGGGCGCGATATCCTTTTGAGCCTTGCCGTCAAACGTCAATTCCGCCTCGTTTATGATCTCTCGGTCGGCAAAGGCATAACCGAGCCGCGCCGAGAGTATTCGGTATGCGGAGCCGCTGATATCCGCGCGGGAAAACGCACCGTCCGCAAAGGTCGAGTCGACTGTATTCTGCCAATAGAGCCGCCATGTCCGCTCTCCGCGCAGAAACGGCTGAAAATACGCACGGAAGGTCACCACTGCGCTCATATCACGCTGCAATATCGTATTGTGCGAGGTCGAAGCGCCGATGTTTGATATGTATTCACGAAAAAAGTCCATTTCATTCACACCTCAATAATAATCGTTTGCCATACGGCGATTATATCATATTTTTGATTATTATTTGTAAATAAAATGTAAAACGAGGAAAAATTCCGGAACATGAGCGAATGGGCGGCGTCATAGGTGCAGCGCCGGATACATGGCGTTTCGGAAAAATAAATAACGGAGCTGAAAAATAATAATGAAAAAGAAAATCGCGCTGCTGCTGTGTGCGCTGATGCTCGTCACAACTACGGCTTATTCAATGACTGCCTGCGGCGAAACCAAGACCGAGCAGAGCGCGCCTACGCTCGCCAAGGTCGATCACGTTTATAAAATGAACGCAGTGTCTCTGCCGAAGGAGGTTTACCCCAACGGCGGCGCTTTCGTTTATGACGGCAGGATATATATCGTCGCTTCACAGATCACCAATAGTGAAACCTATGAGTCGAAAACAGTACTCTATTCAACTCTGCCCGACGGAAGCGATCCTCGCACCGACGAGATCGAACCCACGCTGACAGTCGAAAACGCCAAGACCTATATCGGAACGGTCGTTATGACAAGCGACGGCACAATGATCGTTTCGGAAAACGCTTATTCGCCGGACGATAACAAGCAGCACACACTTATAAGCCTGCGCGCCGCCGACAAAAGCGTTATCACTTCGTTCGATCCGAGTACTTTGACCGAACCAAACCCTGACGAAGGCGACAACTTCAATATAAACTATATCACGTCCGACGCCGACGGAAACATCTATATAGCCTCGAGCAACAAGCTGCTCGTCACCGATAAAACCGGCGCGAAGCTGTTCGAAATATCTATCGACGGCTATATTCAGAGCATGACGAAATCCAGCGACGGACGTGTCGCGGTCAGCTATCAGAATTATTCGGGCGAATTTTCGACGAAATTCGACTATGTTGACATCGCCAAAAAAGGCTTTGGCAGCTCGGTCGCCGTTCCCGCCACGACCGATTACAACACCTCCTATTCGATAGGCGACGGCTGGGGACTGTATATCAAAAATAATATCGGACTTTACGGATATAACGAAGGCGATTCCGAACCCACGCTGCTGTGCAGCTGGATAAACTCTGACATCGATTCGAACAGCGTCAACAATATCACCATAATCGACGAAAACAGCTTCGTCTACACCGGTTGGGACAACATGACCGGTGAACAGCAGCTCGCGGTCATGACGCATATCCCCGACGAGGATATACAGGAAAAATACATCATCGAGCTTGCCTATACCGACGCCGATTACACACTTTCATCGTCGATAGTGAAATTTAACCGTCAGAGCGACAAATACCGCATAACGATCAACGATTATTCAAAATATAATACCAAGGACGACTATTCGCTCGGGCAGACTCAGCTTACCAACGATATAGTCGCGGGCAAGGTCGCCGATATAGTGATACTTTCGAGCGGCATGGCGGCAGAACGCAGTATGATAAGCAAGGGCGTTTTCGCCGATCTCTATTCGCTAATGGACGCCGACACATCCTTTGACCGCACGAATCTGCTCGACTGCGTGACAAAACCGTTCGAGTCCGGCGGAAAGCTATATAAAATTCCTACAAGCTTCAGCGTTATAACGCTTGCAGGCAAAAAATCGGTCGTCGGCGATATAAACGGCTGGACGGTCGACGATATGCTCGCCCTTCCCGCCGCAAACGACGGCAGCGCGCTATTCCCAGCAAGCATGACAAAGAGCGATATGCTGACGTATATGTGCAGCTACAGCCTTTCCTCCTATATAAACTTCGCAACAGGAGAATGCAGCTTCAACACAGACGCATTCAAAAAACTGCTCACCTACTGCGCGTCACTGCCAAAGGAATACGACTGGCAGAGCGAAAATGACGAGCTGCAGAACGACCGGAACAAGGATTACAGAGAAGAAAAAATATTGCTCGACACAACGTATCTCAGCTCATTCTCCGATTATCTGGTACAGCAGTTCAAATTCGGCGGAGATATTTCGCTTGTGGGCTTCCCTACCTCGGATTCGTCGAGCGGTTCGCGTGTAAACACCAACTATTCCTATGCGATATCGGCAAAATCCGGAGTGCAGGAGGGCGCGTGGGCGTTCATAAGCTATCTGCTTTCAGACGACTCTTTGAATACCGATAATATGTGGAGCTTCCCGGTAACTAAAACAGGAATGAAGCTATTCGCCGAATCTGAGCTTAAAAAATATTACTATATGTATTATTCGGGCGGCTGGTCGAGCGGAAATACTCCGTTTGATGAAAACGGGCATTCAATACAGAGCGGAGACAACGCGGCCTCATCTACCATATCCGGCTCAGTATCTATGGGTTCAGGAGATTTCATGATAGGCGGCGGCGGAAGCACCGGTGTTCCGATGAACTTAAAACAGGAGGATGTCGACACCGTTCTCGCCTTCCTCGACACCCTCACCACTCCTATGACCTACGATGAGAAGATAAACCAGATCATAAACGAGGAAGCATCCACCTTCTTCGAGGGCAAAAAGAGCGTCGACGAAACCGCCGACGTCATTCAGAGCCGCATTTCCATCTACATAAGCGAAAACAGCTGACATAAAAATCCCCGACGATTTATCGCCGGGGATTTTTTTATGAGCAAGACACAGTTGGTGAGGAATCTTGGACAGCGTTATCGCCGGGACGTTCCACAATGGTAGTTTTTATGCCGAGCTCTTCAAATTCATTGAGCTTTTCCTGCGAACATTCCCAGTCGGTTATAAGCTCAGAAAGCGCCGATGCCGGACACAAGCGCAGAGCGTATTCAAAGCCCACCTTTTCAGTCGGGAAAAGTCCGACAGCTTCGCGCGACGACGCAAGCAGGGCGTTCATAAACGATACCCCCTTGGACGACTGTATCGACAGTCCGAACGAAGCCGTTATTCCTCCCGCCGTTATGAACGCGCGATCAATA
>JBAXZA010000173.1:0-4454 GCA_041670545.1 Eubacteriales bacterium
ACATCCGATTTCTTTCATTTGTCCGATTCCTCCCCGCCGTTTACCGCCGATATGAATATTTCATGCAGCGACGGCTCGCGGATTTCAAAATGCGTGACGAATATTCCCGCGCCGACCAGCGCCGAGAGGAAATCGCGCGCCATATCGTCGCCGCTTATTTTGTAATGCGTTTCCTCCGGCGTTTTCTCGACTTCCGTAAGTCCGAGACGCGCGGCGATCTCATCTGCGCCGTCCTGTGCCGACAAGGTCAGGTCGGTGTGACCGTAGGAACGCTTTATTTCCCGCAGATTGCCCGAAAGCAAGGTTTTGCCCTTGTCGAGTATGACCAGATTTTCGCAGTATTCCTCGACAGTAGACATCTGATGGCTCGACATGATGATATATTTTCCGCCGGAGACAAGCTCTCCGATAACGTTCTTGAAAACGTCGGTGTTGATCGGATCGAGTCCGGAAAACGGCTCGTCGAGGAATATAAGCTCCGGATCGTGGACGAGCGCGGCGATAAGCTGCACCTTCTGCTGATTGCCCTTCGACAGCTTGTCGGATATGGTGTTTTCATATTCCGATATTCCCAGACGGGAAAGCCAGCGTTTCACGGCATCGCCCGCGTCGGCGCGGGACATTCCGCGCAGCATTCCGAAATAAACGAGCTGCTCGCCGACGGTGATTTTCGGATAAATCCCGCGCTCCTCGGGAAGATAACCGAAGCGGACGCTCTCACGCGTGATTTTTTTGCCGTTCCAGAGCGCAGAGCCGCCGTCGGGCGTCATTACTCCGAGAATCATTCGAATAGTGGTGGTTTTGCCCGCGCCGTTTGTGCCGATAAGACCGAAAACTCCGGGCATGGGCAGCGAAAAGCTCAGAGCGTCGACAGCGGTTTTTGCGCCGAAGCGTTTGGTCAGCGCGTCAACCTGTAATGCCATGTTATTCATCCTTTCACAGCGGCTTCACGCGGAGCTACTCCGCATACCCCGAAGCCGCCAATATAATGATATGAGTATAGCACACGTTCAAATGATTGTCAATATATAAATTATGAACGAGTAAAATATTACCATAATATAAATATTAAAAAAGGCTTCCGCAGAAATCCGGAAGCCTTTTGAGTTAAGAATCCTCAGATTAATTCTCCGACGCGTTGAAATCAATGGCGTTTAGCCATTGTACTTCAACATTTGTATCGGTGAATTACACATTATTCAAAGGTTCATTAAAATCGTTATTTCTCCATAACGGCGGCGCAGATTTTTCGACGCGCATCTCCGTCCACACTGGTATCCTTCAGCATACAGCCGCAGTTGGGAGGGAGGACGCAGCGGGCTTCATAGGCGACGCCGCTCAGCAGATCGGTCCGGCTTCCTTTATAGGTCAGGGTGAAGTCCTGTGCAGACAAATTCACCGCGACGGTTATAGATGAGCCGCGCGTGAATACGAACACACCGTTTTCAGCAAGCTCGACTTCGAAGCCGCCGTCTGCGAAAACACTATTTTCGCGTCGGAGCTTACCAAGCAGAGCATAAAAGGCGAAAAGCTCGGAGTCGATATTCTCCCACGGATAAAAGCGCCGGTTGAAGGGATCGCGCCAGCCCTCGAGTCCCGCTTCGTCGCCGTAATAAATACACGGAACGCCGGGCAGCGACGCGCAGATAAGGTATGCGAGCTTTACCCGGGCGATGCCAAGCGCGCGTTCGGCAGCGGTGAGCGCACGGGCGGCATATTCGCCGTTTGAAAGACCGTCGCACGAGCCGACGCCGTCCGCGCCTGCCGTCCCGAGCAGATTTATAATGCGCACGGTATCGTGAGTGCCGAGAATGTTCATCAGCATATGCGACGCCTCGCGCGGATAATGCGAATATAAGGTGCGAGCCGCGTCGCCGATGAGAGCGGCGTCGCCGTAGGTGATATAATCGATCACAGCGTTTCGCATGGGATAATTCATCGCGGTGTCAAGCTCTCCGCCGCGCAGATAGCGCCGGCGCACGTCGTAGGAGATTTTATTCGATGCGTCCTCCCAGACCTCGCCGATGATAAGAGCGTCCTGTTTTTCGGAGCGCGCCGCCGTATGAAGCTCGCGAAGAAAATCATCGGGCAGCTCGTCGGCGACGTCGAGCCGCCAGCCGGATATCCCCATTTTCAGATAATGCCGCACGACGCCGTTTTCTCCGAGCAGATATTCGCGCAGCGACGGCGAATTTTTGTTCAGACTCGGCAGTATTTTGACGCCCCACCAGCATTCATATTCATCGGGATAATTTTTGAAGGTGTACCACGGATAAAACGGCGATTTAGGCGAATTGTACGCCCCCTTGCCGGGGTAACGTCCCTCGCGGTTGAAATACCGGCTGTCCGAACCCGTATGATTGAAAACTCCGTCCAAAATGAGCGAAATTCCGCGCTTGCGGCATTCGGCGATGAGGTTTTTGAGCGCGGCGTCGCCGCCGAACATCTCATCGACCTTCATGTAGTCGCCGGTGTCGTATTTGTGATTGGTATGCGCGTCAAAAATCGGGTTGAGATATATCGCCGTAACGCCGAGCGACGCGATATGATCTAACTTCTCGGCGACTCCCCACAGCGTGCCGCCGAAGAAATCGTTCTGATTTACGGCGTCGCCCGGATTCTCGGGATATTTTGGAACGCTGTCGGCGCTCACCAAAACGCTGTCGCTCTTGACCTTTGGCGTATGGCTGACGCTTTGTGCAAACCGGTCGCAGAATATCTGATACATCACGCCGCCAGCGTAATTTTTCGGCGCGGCAAAGGTGTTTTTGTATACTGTGAGCTGAAAAACGCCGCTGTCCTCGGCAGTATTGCGGATATCGAGCGTTTGTGCCGCGCCCCTCGCGCTGTCGCCGCACAACACCGCTTTATACGAGCACCAAAGCAGAGCGTCGGCGTCAAAGGTGATATCGAGCGCGAAAACGTCGAAGCTCCCATCGAGCCGCGAAAAGGACATTTCATAATCGCGGACACTGCCGTCGTCGTCCGATCGCATCGATACGGCGGCGGAAAGCGCGGCGGCGGCGCGTGGGATATAAAGCTCCGCCGTAAGCGGCGTTAGGCAGGGAACGGCGCACATCGGCAGCGTTGCCTGCGCGTCGCGCCAGACAATGCGGCAGGCGGAGGGGTCAAAAGCTATCTGCGGAAGCAAGCTCACGAATGTCCGCCCTCGCTTCTCACCTTTTTGAGATTCCATATGCCGGACGCATACTGCTCGATGGCGCGGTCGGCGGCGAATATTCCGGCGGAGGCAATGTTGATGAGCGACATATTGAACCATTTCGATTTATCGGCGTACGCGCGGCTGATCTCGTCGTGCGCGGCGCAGTAGGAATCGAAATCGGCAAGGCACATGAAGGGATCGGCGACGCCGCCCTGCCCGGATATCAGATACTGTGCAATATTGACGAACGATGTACCGCCAAAGCCCTGACCAAGGCGGTCGACGGCACGCTTTATGCGGTCGTTGAGATTATAATACGCAGCGGCGTTATAACCGCGGCGCCAGAGGTCGTCCACCTCGGTAGTGTCAAGTCCGAAGATAAAGATGTTATTGTCGCCGACCGCTCTATGAATTTCAACGTTCGCGCCGTCCTCCGTGCCGATCGTAAGCGCGCCGTTGATCATAAATTTCATGTTGCCGGTACCGCTCGCTTCCTTGCCGGCGAGCGATATCTGCTCGGAAACGTCCGCCGCCGGCATGAGCCGCTCAGCAAGCGAAACGTTGTAATCCTCCATAAATACGACGCGCAGCTTTTCGCGTATTTTCGGACTGCGTTCGATTTCCTCGGAGATCATCCAGATGAGCTTGATAATTTCCTTCGCCATATAATAACCCGGAGCGGCTTTCGCGCCGAAGATATAGGTCTGCGGTATCATTTCCATATCGGGATTGTCGGAAAGCTCGCAGTAAAGGCTGATTATGCGCAGGGCGTTGAGCAGCTGACGCTTGTATTCGTGCAGGCGCTTCGCCTGAACGTCGAATATCGAATTCGGATCGAGCTTGACGCCGCTGCGCTGTTTGACATATTCGGCAAAATCGGCTTTTTTCTTCGCCTTGATCGCTTCGAGCCGCTCGAGGACAGACGCGTCGCCGGCGTATTTTTTGAAATTTTCAAGCTCGGCGGGATTTTTGCGGTAGCCCTCGCCTATGCTCTCGTCGAGCAGGGCGGCAAGCTCGGGATTGGCGTAGCACAGCCAGCGGCGGTGAGCGATGCCGTTTGTGACATTGGTGAATTTATTCGGATCCATCTTATAAAAATCATGGAACACCGTCTGCTTGAGTATCTCCGAATGGAGCGACGAAACGCCGTTGACCTTATATGAGCCGACGACCGACAGATTCGCCATGCTGACCTTGCCGTTCGCTATGACCGCCATGCGCGAAATGCGGTTCCAGTCGCCGGGATAGAGCGACCAGAGATCGGCGCAGAAGCGGCGGTTTATCTCGCAGA
>JBAXZA010000174.1:0-4426 GCA_041670545.1 Eubacteriales bacterium
ATGAAATCAAGGTCGCCGAGATCGTCGATTAAGCGCTGAGCGTAGGCGGTGATTTTAAGCATCCACTGGCTCTTGACCTTGTGGACGACTTCGCCGCCGCAGCGCTCGCAGACGCCGTTGACGACCTCCTCATTGGCGAGAACTATCTTGCAGGAGGTGCAGAAGTTGACCGACATCTCTTTTTTATACGCGAGTCCTTTTTTATAAAGCTGCAAAAATATCCACTGTGTCCATTTGTAATAATCGGGGTCGGAGGTGTTAATCTCGCGCGACCAGTCGAACGAAAGTCCGAGCGATTTTATCTGCTGTTTGAAGTGCGCGATGTTGCGTTCGGTGACGATGTGCGGCTGGATCTTATTCTTGATAGCGTAGTTTTCGGTAGGCAGACCGAAAGCGTCCCAGCCCATCGGGAAAAGGACGTTGTAGCCCTGCATACGCTTTTTGCGCGATACGATATCCATCGCCGTATAGGGGCGCGGATGACCGATGTGAAGTCCCTGTCCGGACGGATAGGGGAACTCGACGAGAGTAAAATATTTTGGCTTTGATTTGTCTAAAACGGCTTTGAAGGCTTCCTTCTCGTCCCAAATGTTCTGCCATTTCTTGTCAATATCTTTAAATTCGTAACGTGTGGACATGAAATTTATGCTCCTTATAGTTTAGTTCAGGATACCGGATATGATATTACGTTAACGGCTGTGCGGCTGATAATTATTTATCGGTAAGCAGCGTATTGATGTCTATTTCCTTAGAATCAATCCACAGTTTTTCAAGATTATAGTAAAGGCGGGTTTCGCGGTTGAAAATGTGAACTATGACAGAGCCGTAGTCGAGCACTACCCAGGTCGCTTCGTTGAGTCCCTCGATATTTGTCGGATGAAGTCCGAGCTGCTCCGCTATTTGAAAATCAACTTCGTTTGCGAGCGCCTTGATCTGCGTGTTTGAGCTGCCCGAGCAGATTACGAAATAATCGGTCAGCACTGTCTGTTCCTCGACGTGCAGCAGCTTCATGCCGCCCGCTTTTTTTGCGTCGAGCACGGCGATGATCTTTTCCGCAAGCGCCTTAGGCTCTGTAATGTTTGCAGTGGTGAGGTTCGCGGTGTTTTCGCTGCTGCCGGTATTGTTTATGATGTTTTCCATTTGTTATATCCCTTCTGTTTTATCAGTTGACGAGCGCAATGTCGATACTGTCGTCCATGACGGTCTGACCGTCGGTGATGAGAGAGGACAGATCCTCGGACGCCTCGGTGCGGTATTTGTTGTTGATGTTTGCGCGGGCTTCATCGGTGAACGCTAAATTTTTATCGAATATAGCGTCGGTTATATCAGACGAATACACGTTGAAATAGCGGTTGATGACGGCGAGCGAATCGGCGCGGTACATGATGTAATACCACGCACCGCTGTCGCCGTTCGCGCGGGCGTCCGTGCCGGGCAGGGTGAGCAGAGTCAGCGCCGACAGGTCAGCTCCGATCGCTTCCTTTGCAAAATAAATTATATCGGAGGCCGAAAGCGAGGTCTTGACATTTTTCATAAATTCGCCTGCGACCGATGCGATGTTGGTGATATTGAGCGACTTTTTGAGCTGAGCCATGAGCGCGGCGAGGAAAATTTTCTGAGCGTTGACGCGTCCGACGTCGCCCTGAACGTAATCGTGGCGGAAGCGTATGAACTGCTCGGACTGCGCGCCGTCAAGCGTCTGCTCGCCCGCCTTCAGATGGATGTAAAGATCCTGATAAGGATCGTCATAGTCCATATCGAACGGTACGTTTATGTCGACTCCGCCAATAATGTCGACGATATTGACAAAGCCGTCGAGCGAACAGAGCGCCCAGTAATCGATCTTGATGTTCATATTGGTTTGAAGCACGCGGACAAAGCTGTCCATGCCGTCGCGCTCCGGATCGTCTGAGCCGTCGCGCTTTGCCTGCGTATAAAGCGAGGCGTAAACGGCGTTGATCTTATGCGAAACTCCCGAAAGCTCGATATAGGTATCTCGCGGTATCTGCATTACCGAGATTTCATCTGTTTTCGTATCGAACGAACAGAGCATGATAACGTCGGTGTTCAGCCCGACTCGGTCGCAGCCTATGACGAGAAAATTATATTTATCGGTGTTTGTGCGTACATAGCCGCCGGACGAATCTGTGCTGACTGTCGGCTTTGCGTCGTCCGCCGCGCTGTCGCCGGAGGGCGAGGCGGGATTTGCGTCAAACGGCAGATCACCGCCGACAGAGGGCAGAGACGGCTTATAATTAAACACGTTGATCACGGCGGCGACGCCTATCACGATCAATAGAATTATGACGGCGAACACGATTATTTTCGCGGCGGGAGATGAGCGGTGCGGACGGCGGGATTTATGCTGATTATTTTGTTTCATCTGTTAAGCTCCGGATCAGGAAGTTGCGGGATGCGACCGTTTCGGCGGCGATGCACTGTCCCTCGTCTATTAAAATGCGAAGCGTCATATCGAAGGAAATGACGAGCGTTTCGTCCAGATGGCGGGAAATCGTTTTTCCCGCGCGGTTTTTCTGCGAATAGAAATAGCGCCGCAGCTTTTTGCAGTCGTCGAAATCGCGCGTTTCTTCAATATAATCGGCGAGATACAGCAGCTTTTCGGAGATGGTCATATCCTCGCGTCCCACAGTGTGATATTTAATGTTATTGCACACATCGTCGGTCGCCAGCTCCGGAAAATCGCGACTGATAAGTGCGGCGGCGGTTTTTGAATGAAAAACCTTGGGCGATGAAACGTCGTTCTGCGTGTAATCTATTCCGAGTGCGCGGCACAGCTCAAGCTGTCCGTCTAACTTTTTTTCCTTTGTGATATCGTGCAGCAGGGCGGAGATACGCAGGCGATAGGCTTCGTCCTCGCAAAGTCCGAACTGCGCCGCGAGAGAAGCGCATTCGCGCTCGACGGCGAGGGTGTGGCTGTATCGTTTTCCTCCGATATAGCGGGTGATGTCGCTGCGCAGGATATCGAGCTGCGCGTTATGCTCCGGGGTAAGGACGACCTCGTCCTTTGTGATAATTTCATCATTTTTATTCATTATTATTCATCTGTTCCCATAATTTAACATATAATTGGATTGCAGCGCTGCGCGTATGACGTTAAAAACGCCGTACATATTTAGGTCTTGTTCGTAAAATGAAAAATCACGAAATAAAAACCATATATCCGAGTTATTATTTCATATTTTCGGTGTAATACAAACTTTTCAATATATTTTTATTCAATTTGACAGTTTGCAGCGATTTTACGAACAAGCCATAGGATATAATGTAAAAATGCCATGAAACTCCGGCGTTGTGTCAGCTTCCATACAAATGGTGTTCTTTTATATATTTTATCACGCCGGAATCGAGCCAGCGCGATACGTCCCGCCCCTCGGCGAGAGCGCGGCGCACCTCGGAGGAGGATATCGGAGTACGCTCCATCTCAAGCGGCAAAATTCTTGCGCCGAAACGTTCGCGGTAGCCGTTGGTAATGGCGTCAAGTCCGTCGCGTCCGCGCGCTACATAGGCGATGCGGGCGAGCGAAAATATCACCTCCGGGCATCGCCAGACGCCGAGCGTGGAGAACATATCTCCGCCGCACAAAAAGGTGATGTCGCGGCAGCCGAGCGAATGAAAATGCTGCAGCGTCAGATAAGTGTAGCTCGCGCCGCTTTTTTGTATCTCGTAATCGCTCACATCAAGCTTGGAATTTTGCGCCATAGCGCCGGAGAGGGCGATTTTGAGCATATCAAGGCGGCGGCGCGGCTCGTCCTCTCCGCAAAGACGTTTATGCGGAGGTATCGCCGCCGGAATCACCAGAACGCGGTCGATATCTCCGAGCGAACATAGCGCGAGTGCGGCACGAAGGTGTCCGATATGCGGCGGCGAGAACGTTCCGCCGTAAATGCCGAGCCGGACGCCGTCAAGACGCGGCTGCATATTGTCGTTCATAGCTCGATTTTTTTATGCTTCTCGCTTTCGCGGTATAAAACGAATTTCGTGCCGATGACCGTCACGACCTCCGCGCCGACCGCCGCCGCGATCTCCTCCGCCGCTTCGCGCGAGCTGTAATCGGAGTTTTTGAGTACGCGCAGCTTGATAAGCTCGTGCGCTTCGAGCGCGTCGGATATCGTTTTGACCATATTTTCGCCGACGCCGCCTTTTCCAACCTGCATGATGGTGTCGAGCGGAGCGGCGAGCGAGCGCAGATATGCGCGCTGTTTTGAATTCAGCATATATTTTATCCTTTATTATTTAATATGATATGAACGTGGAATACGATGCCGCGCGGCAATAGGGTCACACGCCGAGCTTTTTAAGCAGCAGCGGAATGAATTTTTCCATCGCGCGACCGCGGTGGGATATGGAATTTTTCTCCTCGGGAGAGAGCTGGGCGAAGCTCTTGCCGAATGGTTCGTACCAGAAC
>JBAXZA010000175.1:0-4384 GCA_041670545.1 Eubacteriales bacterium
AAAGGCGCTGGAAGCGCTCGGGACTCTCCCGTCGGGCTTTGAGGAAGCGCTCGCCGCCGCGTCAAGAAGCGCGTTCATCACCGACCGGCTGGGCGTGCGGCTGACCGATATTTATCGTATGAACGCCGGCAAGCGCAAGTGAGCGGGAAATGATATATGAAATTATCAAAATTGCCGCAGAGCGCGCTCATCGTTTCCTCGACCGATAAAGGCGCGGCTTTCATCGCCGAGCTGCTCGACTCCTCGTCCTATGATCCGGTCGAAAGGGCGGACAGCGCCGGAGAAGCGCGGCGGAAGATGATATCGGACGTCTACGATATCGTCGTTATAAACGCTCCGCTGAGCGATGAATTCGGGCATGAGCTTGCGCTCGAGGTTTCGGAGGAGGCGCGTTCGGTCGCGGTGCTGCTCGTCAAGGGCGATATTTACGACCAGACCTGCTACCGGGTGGAGGACAGCGGAGTTCTCACCATTTCAAAGCCGGTTTCACATCAGGCGATGTATTCGGCTCTGCGGCTTGCGTCAGCCGTCAGCCGGCGTCTGAACGCCGCCGAGCGCGAAAAGGAAAAGCTGCTCGTGAAGATCGAGGAGCTGCGCGTGGTCGACCGCGCAAAATGGGTGCTTGTGGAATATCTGAAGATGAATGAGGAAACAGCGCACAAATATATCGAACGTCAGGCGATGGATATGCGCATAACCCGCCGCGAGGTCGCCGAGAACATATTGAAAATGTATGAAAACTGAAGTCACGAATGCCGCCGCTGGCGGTTTTTCGTGTTTTTCTTGAGCGGAAGGCAGTAAGCGGTCAATCCGAACATTATTTAGGTCGATTTTTTTGTATGGGGTGAAATATGTCAGTTTTTGATAAGCTCAATGAGGAATGTGCCGTTTTCGGCGTGAGTACGCGCTCAAACGAAGCGGCGGGAATCGTATATAACGGACTTCTGGCGCTTCAGCACCGAGGTCAGGAGGGCGCCGGAATAGCCGTCGTCCACGGCAACGCCGTCGTCTGCCATAAGGACGTCGGACTTGTCGGCGAGGTTTTCAGCCGTCAGGTGATGGAGAGTTTTCCGCCGAGCCGCGTCGGAGTCGGACATACCCGTTATTCAACTACCGGTTCGAATACACTGTGCAACGTGCAGCCGTTCGTAACCGAATTTCTCACCGGACGCATCGCGACGGCGCACAATGGCAATGTTATTAACGCGCGCGATATAAAGTCACGTCTCGAGCCTTGCGGACTCGATTTCAGCGCGACGAGCGACAGCGAGGTTGTATCGTCGCTCATCGCTTATAAAACGCTCAAAAACGGCAATCTGCTGAGCGGCATAACCGAAGCGGCGAGCGAGCTTGCCGGCGCGTTTTCGCTCATCGTTATGTCGAGCGACGGAAAGCTGGTCGCGGTGCGCGATCCGAATGGCTTCCGTCCGCTCTGCATCGGCAAAAATCAATGGGGCTACTGCGTTTCGAGCGAATCGTGCGCGCTTGACAGCTGCGGCTTCACATTTATCCGCGACGTCGAACCGGGAGAAATAATCGTTATAGACGACGGCGAGATAATATTTTCCGAGGTTCGGCTGATGTCGCCCGGCAAGGGACTGTGCATATTCGAATATGTTTATTTCGCACGCTCCGATTCGGTCATCGACGGGCTTTCCGTATACGACGCGCGGGTGAATATGGGGAAGCTGCTTGCGCGGGAGCATCCCTGTGAAGCCGATATCGTCTGCGGCGTGCCGGACAGCGGACTTGAAGCGGCGGCGGGATTTTCTCAAGCGTCGGGCATACCTCTGCTCCCGGGTTTTGTCAAAAACCGGTACATCGGGAGAAGCTTCATATTTCCGACGCAGGTTCAGCGCGAAAATGCCGTTAAGATGAAGCTCAATCCGTTAAAGGTAAATATTGCAGGAAAACGCATCGTGCTGGTCGACGATTCGATCGTTCGCGGCACTACCTGCGCAAAGATAATCAGCACCATGCGAGCGGCGGGGGCGAAGGAGATACATATGCGCATATCTTCGCCGCCCTTCCGCCACACCTGCCATTTCGGGACCGATATCGACGACGAGGAAAATCTGCTCGCCAATAATATGTCCATCGATGAAATAAGGAAGAAGATAGGCGCGGACACGCTCGGCTATATCTCGTCGGAAGGGCTGTGCGAGGCCTGCTCAGATTCGCATCTGCCCTTCTGCACCGGCTGTTTTACCGGAAATTATGGCATACAGTTCGGAGAGTACAAAAAAAATCAGCTCGAGGACTGAATAATTATTCAAAATATATCTTGCGGTTTCGCGCGATTTATAGTATAATGTATCAAATATATGTACCTATGTTTGCACGGCGGTGCGAAATGACGGAATCGTCAGTTTATGCTGTATTATTGCGGCAATAATGGTTGATAATGTCATTTGAAGCGCGCGGCGGATATTCCATCGCGCACAGGCATAAAGCGGATAGAGAGCGGTTTTTTCGTTTGCTGTCTGCTTGGTATGAGCGTTCTCCGGCGAAAACGCTCATATTGCCGCACCGCTTGCAAAAATCGTCGGAGAAACGGACAGGATATGGAAAAAACAGCTTATCTGGTACTTGAAAACGGACAGGTATTCAAGGGCAGGTCCTTTGGAGCGGAGGGAAGCGTCACCGCGGAGGTGGTGTTTACTACCGGAATGACCGGTTATCTCGAAACTCTGACCGATAAGAGCTATTACGGTCAGATCGTCGTTCAGACTTTTCCTCTGATCGGCAATTACGGTGTTATACCCGCAGATTTTGAAAGCGACCGCATCGGCCCGAGCGCTTATATTGTAAAGCAATGGTGTCAAAATCCCTCGAATTTCCGTTCCGAGTGTGATATTGACGCTTTTTTAAAGTCGCGTGGAATAGTCGGACTTTGCGGCATAGACACACGTTCGCTTACAAAGACCATCCGTGAAAACGGCGTCATGAACGGCTGCATAACGCCCGATCCCGACAGCGTGGATATTGCGGCAATACGCTCATACCGCGTAACAGACGCCGTCGACAGCGTGACGAGCGACAAAATCGAAAACTTCAAAGCCGAGGGCGAGAGCCGCTTCAAGGTCGTGCTGCTCGATTTCGGTCAGAAGGAAAATATCAAGCGTCAGCTTCGTGCGCACGGCTGCGATGTGATCGACTGCCCGGCGCGCACCACTCCGCATCAGATCGCGGCGCTAAAGCCCGACGGAATCATGCTGTCGAACGGCCCCGGCGACCCTTCGGAAAATACGGAAATCATCGGCAACCTCACCGAGCTGCTCAAGCTCAATATACCGATATTCGGAATCTGCCTCGGCCATCAGCTGCTTGCGCTTGCGAGCGGCTTTGAGACCAAAAAGCTCAAATACGGTCACCGCGGTGCAAATCAGCCGGTAAAATTCCTCGAGGACGGCAGAGTGTATATCACAAGCCAGAATCACGGCTACGCAGTCACAACCGAATCGATCGACCGCGCTGTCGCTCATGAGCTTTTCGTCAATGTAAACGATCATACCTGCGAGGGTATTGCATATCATAATCATCCCGCGTTCTCGGTGCAGTTTCATCCCGAGGCGCACTCCGGCCCGCTCGATACGAGCTGGCTGTTCGACCGCTTCTGCTCTTTCATGGAGGTGAATAAGTAATGCCGCTCGATAAAACCATAAAAAAAGTCCTCGTCATAGGCTCCGGCCCGATCGTCATAGGTCAGGCAGCGGAATTTGACTATGCAGGTGCACAGGGGTGCCGCGTCCTAAAA
This sequence comes from Eubacteriales bacterium, assembly GCA_041670545.1. Lineage (GTDB taxonomy): Bacteria > Bacillota > Clostridia > Oscillospirales > CAG-272 > JBAXZA01. Next base: position 3,758 of record JBAXZA010000175.1, read on the forward strand.
GAGGCGGGCGTAAATGTGGTGCTTGTGAATTCCAACCCTGCAACAATTATGACCGATAAGGCACTGGCCGACGAAATTTACCTGGAACCGCTCACCGTGGAAACGGTTAAACGTATTATAGAAAAAGAACGTCCCGACAGCTTAATTGCAGGTCTTGGCGGACAGACTGGTCTTACAATTGCTATGCAGCTTTCAAAAGAGGGCTTCCTGGAACGCATGGGTGTCCGTTTGCTAGGAACAGATGCAAAAGCAATTGACAAGGCAGAGGATCGCCAACTTTTTAAGGATACCATGGCCGAAATTGGTCAACCGGTTATCCCTTCCGGCATTGCAAACGATGTTGAAACCGCGCTTCTTGTCGCTGAAAGTATAGGGTATCCGATTATTGTTCGCCCTGCTTTTACACTTGGAGGTGCAGGCGGCGGTGTTGCAGATACTGCGGAAGAGCTTAAAATTATTGCTAAAACGGGTATTGATTTGTCCCCAATTTCACAGATTTTGGTAGAAAGATATATTTATGGCTGGAAAGAGATCGAATTTGAGACCGTACGTGATTCTTTAGGTAATGTAAGAGCAGTTTGCAGTATGGAGAATTTTGACCCGGTAGGAGTACACACTGGCGACAGT
>JBAXZA010000176.1:0-4379 GCA_041670545.1 Eubacteriales bacterium
CCGATTACAAAAATAATATATGTCACCCATGCTCGGCAGGGGTTTGGGGGCGGCCCTCCGCCCCCAACGTATCCCCGCATCCCCGCATCTCCGCATCTCCGTTATTCGGCGGAGAGCAGACGACTTGCCGGGCCATTTTTGGTGATGTCGGACAGGGAGCAGTGAAGCTCGCGGGCGAGGATATCGGTCACGCGGGGCGAGCAGAAGCCGCCCTGACAGCGTCCCATACCTGCTCTGACGCGGCGTTTGACGCCATCGAGATCGCGCGCACCGAGCGGGCGGCGGATCGAATCGACGATCTCACCCTCGGTAATGGTTTCGCAGCGGCATACAATACGTCCGTACGCGGGATCTTTGGCGATAAGCGCCGATTTTTCCTCATCGGACAGATGAGCGAAGCGGACGACCGGCGGTCGGCTGTTTATAAATTTGGGATTTTCGTTCAGCTCAAGTCCCATATCGCCCAGCTTTTCGACGATATAATCGCCCACTGCGGGCGACGACGCAAGCCCGGGCGATTCAATTCCTGCCGCGTGCAGAAGATGCGGACAGCGTCCGGAGCGTTCGATATAGAAATCGTGCGACGAAGGCGTTGCGCGCACTCCGGCGAACGCTGTGATAGCGCCGCGCAGATTGATATCGGGAACAAGGCGGCGTGCGCCCGAGCTGACCTCCGCGATTCCGGCGTCGGTAGTCGCGGTGTCGGCTTTACATTCGACGCGGTTGGCGTTCGGGCCGACGATGATGTTGCCGTGGACGGTGGGGCTTATCAGAATTCCCTTGCCGCGTTCGCTCGGAACGGTGAAAACCGTATGCGAAACGGTATCCGCAAACGCGCTGTCGAGCAGCAGATATTCGCCTCGGCGCGGAATTATCTCGATCGGCAGCTCCCGTTTGCCGCAGACGGGCAGATCGTCGGCGTAGAGTCCGGCGCAGTTTATCACATAACGCGCGGCGATACAGCGCGAGCCGTCGGAAACGACCATCGAGCCGTTTTCCTCGCATACCTCGGTAGCCTTATAGCCGAAGCGGAAGTCGACGCCGTTTACCGACGCGCATTCCGCCATCGCTATGCAAAGTCCCCACGGGCAGACAATTCCGGCGGTCGGCGCCCATAGAGCGCCGGTAATCTCATGTGAAAGGCGCGGCTCCATTTCATAAAGACGTTCGCCGGTGATGATTTCCAGCCGCTCAACGCCGTTTTCGCGTCCGCGCTCGAGCAGCGACTGCAATGTTTTCATCTCGTCCTCGCCGGACGCGCAGACGAGCGAGCCGCAGTTTGAATACATAACATCAAGCTCCGAGCAGAGCTTTGGCATTTGCGCGCAGCCCGAAACATTGAGCTTAGCTTTAAGAGTACCGGGCTGAGCATCGAACCCGGCGTGAACGATCGCGGAATTTGCCTTTGTAGTGCCGCAGGCGACGTCTGAGCCAGCTTCAAGGACGAGCACACGCAGCTTATAGCGTGCCAGCTTGTAGGCGGCGGCGCAGCCCGTCACGCCTGCGCCGATAATAATCACATCATACTGCATTTGAATCCCCCGATAATATTGTAAAGCGTCATAAGATAAATAAACGCTGATAAACGCCGTTTCAAGGCAATGCTTCACTGTTTTGATTTTTGCTGAACGCGATGGTCTGAGTATTCTGAATTTCAGCAATTCTTTAAATCACTGCAATTATACCATACCTTTCGTTTCATTTCAATGATAATATGCCACATTTTATCGAAATAAAGCCATATATTTTAGGTAAACATTACCCTGCGGTATAAAACGGACGATATAAGGCGTCCAACGGTGTTATTATGCCGAATAAAACGCTTTTTAGTCAATATTGACAAAGTTTTTTAACTATTTATTCAAAAAACAAAAAATACACTTGCAATATCATGTGTAATATGCTAATATAAATAGGGACATTTTTACTGCGGCGGCTGATATGTTTTCGCGGCAACGGAATAATATTAGCGCTGCGGCAGATTTTGTATTGCCGCACATCACAGTGCGCGGCAGTTTTTACATACAATAACGGCGGAGGGAGCAGCAAACGCAATGAAGAAAACCGTTTATAACGGCATCGATAATATCGCTGCCGTCAGAGGTATGCTTTCGGGCGCGCGTATCGGACTGATCACCGGGCCAACCGGAGTCGACCGTTCGCTGCGCCATACGAGCGAGATTATAGCTTCGCTTACGCGCCTGACCGCTTTGTTTTCGCCGGAACACGGCATACGGGGCGAAAATCAGGCCGGCGGCGGTGATGCCGTCCACCGTGATCCCGACACCGGAGCGACCGTATATCCGATATACGGCTCTGTAACCGCGCCCACACCCGATATGCTCGACAAGGTCGACATCATGCTTTACGATATGCAGGACGTTGGCGCGCGCTTCTACACCTATCTGACGACGCTTACCCGCTCAATGCAGGTCTGCGCGGCGCGGCAGATACCGTTCATCGTGTTTGACCGTATGAACCCGGTGTCGCTTTCGAGAGTCGAGGGAAATGTGCTGAGCGAACGGTTTGCGTCGTTCGTCGGCGAATATGCCGTACCGGTTCGCTACGGACTGACGGTCGGCGAATACGCTATATATATAAATGAAAAGAAGCATCTCGGCTGTCAGCTCACCGTCGTCCCTTGCGAGGGACTTGACCGCAGACTTTATTTCGACGACACCGACCTTTGCTTCGTCCCGCCGTCGCCCAATATTCCGACGGTGGACAGCGCCGTCTGCTATCTCGGCACCTGTATTTTCGAGGGAACAAACCTTTCGGAGGGGCGCGGCACGACAAAGCCGTTCGAGCTGATCGGAGCGCCGTGGGTGGATTCGCGCGAGCTTACCGCGCGGCTCTCGCGCTACCGCATGGACGGCGTGATATTCCGCCGCGCGTTTTTCACTCCGGTTTATTCGAAATACAGCGGCGAGCGCTGCGAGGGAGTCGAAATCCACATCACCGACCGGGAGCATTTTCAGCCCGTCGAGGCGGGACTTCGCCTGTTTGACGAGCTGCGCGCCATCTGCCCCGAAATGATGATCACGCAGGGCATAGATCACCTGTTCGGCGACGATAAGCTGCGCACCGAATACATAGGCGGCGAGCGCATAGACGCGTTTCTGACATACAATGAAAACCGTCTGCGCAGTTTCCGCGACGCGTGCTTCGAATACAGATTGTACTAAATTTATCATACAATTGTCTTATTTTTATAGCATAAATCAAATTTTGCAGAAGATGTCCGCATAATTGAATGTAACTTTGATGTATTTTGTACAATGTGTAGATTATACGTCAACCGTTTTGTGCAGTTTATATGTTGACTTTTTATGTCAGTTATGTTATCATAATTATAGATGAATACTTGAGTGTTCAACAAATTTTTGGAGGTTGTATATCATGAAGAAGTTTCTTTCAATCGCTATGACCGCTATGCTTGTTGCGGCTATGGCAGTTCCGACATTCGCGTTCCAGACACTCCCCTCTGTTGACGTTGCTCTGACCGTTCCCGGCTGCAACGCTACACCCGTTCTCGACGGCACCATCGGCGCTGACGAGTACAGCGAAATAGCTACCACCGCTGATATGTGGTCCGGCGCTGTCGCTGACGCTGCTAACGAAGGCGCTGCTGACGCTATCGTTTCTGGCGCTAAGCTCTATATGACATGGGATGCAGATTATGTTTATTTCGCATCTACTTTCGAGGCTCCCAACGGCTTCTACAGCCCTTGGGAAGGCGACGAAGGCAGTATGTGGCAGTCCGCAGCTCTTCAGCTCAGCTACTCCAACGCAGCTGATAAGGCTGAAGAAGGCAGCCAGAACCGCCTCGAGTATGGTATCGGTGTTACCGAAGCCGGCACAAACCTTTCTACCATCTGGGCTAACTACGACGGTAAGGATTATGCTGCAGAAGACATCGTAAACAACTTCAAGATCGCTGTTAACGGCACTACTGTAACAGTTGAAGTTCGTACTCCTTGGTCTGCATTCACCGACATCACACCTGCTGCCGGCGCTCAGGTTACCACTTGCATAGTTTACTCCATCGGCGTTGACACTGATTATATCCACGCTCAGCTCGCTGCAGGCTGCACCGGCGAAGGTGGAAAGAACACCAGCTACGAAGCTACTCTCACTCTCGCTGAAGCTCCGGCTCTCCCTGTAGTTGAAGAAGTAACTGAAGAAGCTCCCGCTACCGATACCGCTCCTACAACCACAACCGCTGCTCAGACCAGCGACGCTACCGCTGCATTCGCAGTTCTCGGCGTTGTCGCTCTCGGCGCTGCTGCAATCGTTGCTAAGAAGGTAAGAGGCTAAGTATTACCCGCAAGGGCAATGCTTTTCCCAAAAAACGCGCGATACATAACAATGTGACCACG
>JBAXZA010000177.1:0-4310 GCA_041670545.1 Eubacteriales bacterium
CAAATTTCCGCCATCCCGCCTGCGAACGGCAAAAGACCGAGGGGGTATGCGCCAACCGCAAATGTCTCGCTCCTTCGCCGTGCAAAAATCTGATCGCCGATCACAGCGAATATATTGAGCTGCTCGACCGCATACAGGCGGTCAAGGGCGTGAAAAAGGTGTTCATACGTTCGGGAATCCGCTTCGATTATATGCTGTGCGATAAAAATGAGGAATTTTTCAAAAAGCTGGTGCGTGATCACGTCAGCGGACAGCTCAAGGTCGCGCCCGAGCATTGCTCCGACCGTGTTCTCAGCCTTATGGGCAAGCCGAAAATATCGGTGTTCGAACGTTTTCGCAGCCGTTTCTTCGAGCTTACCAAATCGTTTGGCAAGGAGCAGTATCTTGTGCCGTATCTGATGTCCTCGCACCCCGGTTCGGAGCTTTCGGACGCTGTTGAGCTGGCGCTGTATTTAAAGCGCGGCGGCTGGTCGCCCGAGCAGGTGCAGGATTTCTATCCGACGCCCGGAACAGCGTCGACCGTTATGTTTTATACCGGAATCGATCCGCTCAACGGAAAAAATGTGCGCGTCGTCACCGATTATCACGAAAAACAGCTTCAGCGAGCGCTATTGCAGTTCGGACGTCCGGATAACGCTCCGCTTGTGCGTGAAGCGCTCACCGAATGCGGACGCACAGACCTAATCGGCTTCGGCGGCGACTGCCTTGTTAAGCCTGAACGCGGCGCGGGAAATAATTCGCGCGGCGGAGCAAAATCATTCGGCGAAAATAACACTCGCGGCGGAAATTCGCGCGGCGGAGCAAAATCATTCGGCGAAAATAACACTCGCGGCGGAAATTCGCGCGGCGGAGCAAAATCGTTCGGCGAAAATAACACTCACGGCGGAAATTCGCGCGGTGGAGCAAAATCATTCGGCGAGAATAACACTCGCGGCGGCGAAAAAACATCTGGCGGCGACCGCTCGAAAAACAATTTCCAAGCGCCGAAGCCGAATACTGGCAAGCCGGAAAACGAGGAAAAATATTACAGGGGCAAAAAACGCGGCTGGGCAAAGCCGTCTGACAAAAAAAATAAACCCAACGCCGCCAAAAAGCGCGGAAATTAACCGTATATAAAAACAGACGCGGCAGAATTTACCGCGTCTGTTTTGCATATTATGAACGAATAATGTTTCCCTCGGTCGATATTACGGCTACGCGCCACGGAATAAACTTTCCGCTCGCCATGAGCGCGGCTTTGACGGCGTTTTCAATGCCGCCGCAGCAGGGAACTTCCATACGCGCGACCGTCACGCTGCGTATATCGTTTTGGGCGATGATTTGTCCGAGCTTTTCGGCATAGTCGACGCCGTCGAGCTTTGGACAGCCTATGAGCGTTATTCGTCCGTCGATGAAATCGCGGTGGAAATTGCCATAGGCAAATGCGGCGCAGTCGGCGGCGACAAGCAGATCCGCGCCGTCGAAATATGGAGCGTTTACCGGCACGAGCTTGATTTGAACCGGCCACTGTGAGAGCATACCGGGTATATCTGACGCGGTCTTGGGCGATATCGAAGCGGCTTTGCGCTCCAGACGGCGCGACTGCGTTCCGGGACAGCCGCAGGCAAGCGGCTCGGCGCGCTGTTCGTTGACGGCGGCGTTTGCTTTTTTCGGTTTTTCGACGGCGGCGGCATCGAACGCGGGAGCTTCGCGCTCCTCGAAGCTGATGGCGTCGGCGGGGCAGGCGGGCAGACAGTTGCCAAGCCCGTCGCAGTAATCCTCGCGTGTCAGCTTTGCCTTGCCGCCGATCATTTTGATCGCGCCCTCAAGGCAGGCGTCGGCGCAGGCTCCGCAGCCGATACATTTTTCTTCGTCGATTTTTATAATTTTTCTCAGCATATTTATCTCCTTTTGTGCGGAAGCTTGTCCGCTTTGCTTTTTGTTATTGACTTTATGTGTATAGTATACTATAATACTCTTGTTATGTATGTTGTAAATCCAACACAAAGGGGAAACTTGTATGGGAAATTTTGATGTCGCGGCGCTGCTCGGCTGTCCGCTGTTCGAGGGTATCGGCGAGGATGAGCTTGATATAATGCTGCTCTGCCTTTCGGCGCGGACGTCTGATTTTAAGAAGGGTCAGACGACTTTCGCGGAGGGAGATTGTGCGAAATCGGTTGGAATCGTGCTGTCCGGCGAGGTTCATATCGCGCGCGCCGATTATGACGGCAACCGCGATATTCTGGCGTCGGTGACCTGCAATGAGCTGTTCGGCGAAGCGTTCGCCTGCGCCGGCACAGAATCGCTTCCGGTCAGCGCCGAGGCCGCCACCGGCTGCACAGTGCTGTTCATCGATGTGCGCAGGATAACGCTTGTCTGCAAAAGCTCATGCGCGTTTCATAACAGGCTGATATCGAATCTTCTGCGTATCGTAGCGCAGAAAAATATAATGCTCAATTCAAAGCTCGATATAGCGTCGCGCCGTACGACTCGCGAAAAGCTGCTCGCGTATCTGCGCTCCGAAGCGAAAAAAAACGGCGGCTCGCGCTTCACCATACCGTTTGACCGCCGCTGTCTTGCCGATTATCTCGGAGTCGAGCGCAGCGCGATGTCCGCCGAGCTTTCGCGTATGCGCCGCGACGGACTTATTGAAACCGAAAAAAACGAATTTGTCCTGTTGTAACAGGCACGTTAACACATCGTTAAATATATAATCGTATACCGTTCATATAAAACGTGTATAATATAAAGGTTAATAGTGTCAATAAAACCATATGGGATGTGAAACAACGCATAAAATGAACGAAAACGATTATAAATTCCGATGGGAAACGCACTGCCACACATCGCAGACCAGCCGCTGTTCGCGCTTTGACGGCGGAGCTATGTCGCGTTTTTATAAATCGATAGGTTATGATGGAATATGCGTGACCGACCATTTTTTCAACGGCAATACCACCGTGCCGCGCGAAGGTGATTGGCGCGATCGGGTCGGCGCGTTTGAAGCCGGCTACAAAGCCGCGAAGGAAGCGGGAGACGAGATCGGGCTGAAGGTGTTTTTTGCGTGGGAATATTCGATTCAAGGCAACGATTTTCTCACCTACGGGCTTGACGCCGACTGGCTTCGCGCCACGCCCGAGGTCATGGAGTGGAGTCTGAACGAATATCTGGCGAATGTCCGCTCGCTTGGCGCGTTTGTCACCCATGCGCATCCGTTCCGGCAGGCGGGCTATATCGCGATGATACGTCTGCTGCCCGACCTTGTCGACGCGGCTGAAACCGACAATTCCTCGATGAAAGACGAAATCAATGACCGCGCCGTATGGTACGCCGAGCAGTACGGACTGCTCAAAATGTCCGGCTCGGACAATCATTGGGCTGGGCGCGAACGGCTCGCCGGCTGTGATTTTATCACCTCGCCCGCTGATATCGGTGAAATGACGTCGCTCATGCGCATGGGCGACGACGGACGGAGCGTGCAAAACGGCTTCCGCCGCTTCAGTCTGCGCATAAACGAAAATGGGGAATACCGGTAAAATCATGCCGCGCCGCAAAATAACGGAAAGCGGTTATCGCGCCGTCAATTTCGCGGTGAAAAACTCCGGCGGATAGCTTGTGCCGAGGGTAAATATTTGCCGCGGCTTACATAATATGCCGCGATTCTGCGGATAATGTTGTCAAAGGCAGTATCCGGCGCGGAAAACGCTCCGTACTGACAGGTTATCCGGAGTGAAAATCAAATAATTTACATTTTTGCGCTTTATTTTTCATCTGATATATGTTATAAATATAATGTTTTACCTTGGCGGACATAACCGCTATGCTGATATCGTAATTATTTAGTTTATATAATCGAAAGGAAATTTTAAAATGAACAACAAGCTCGTAAAAACGCTTGCGCTCGGTCTTACGACAGTCCTCTGCGCCGGCGTCCTATCCTCCTGCGGAAACAGCTACGATTATAATTATACTCTTTCGGACTATGTCAAGCTCGGAGAATATAAGGGTCTGACTCTCAGTGCGGAAGCAGTCGAAAACAGCGTTCAGTCCACGATCGACAGCCTGCTTTCCGATAATGCCGAGACTAAGGATATTACCGACCGCGCGGTCGCTGCTGGCGATAAGGTCAATATCGACTACGCCGGCACTATCGACGGCGAAGCGTTCACCGGCGGCACGGCGGCGGCGCAGGAGCTTACTCTCGGCTCAAGCGGCTATATTGACGGCTTTGATGACGGCATCATCGGCATGAGCATCGGCGACAACAAGACCATCGAGGTCACCTTCCCCGAAGATTATTCCAACGCCGACGTTGCGGGCAAGGACGCTAA
>JBAXZA010000178.1:0-4278 GCA_041670545.1 Eubacteriales bacterium
CTCAAACGCCAACGCCGTCGTTACCATTCTCGACAAACCAGACGATATCATCCGCAAATTCAAGCGCGCCGTCACCGACAGCGACACCTGCGTTCGCTATGCCGAGGGAAAAGACGGCGTCAACAACCTCATGACCATATATTCGTGCTTCACCGGAAAATCCTACGAGGAGATAGAGCGGGAGTTTGACGGCAGGGGCTACGGCGATTTCAAGCTTGCGGTCGGCGAAACGGTCGCAGACGGTTTAAAGCCGGTGCGCGAAAAATTCGATACGCTGATGGCCGACAAGGCTTATCTCGAGGACGTCATGCGCGGCGGCGCGGAAAAAGCCGCGCACATGGCATACAAAACTCTGGCGAAGGTCTATCGCAAAATAGGCTTCGTCACTTTGAAGTGACATGGAACAGTTAACTCTTATTTACGGCATAGTCGCGGCGGTTTTCGCCGCCCTCGTCGCCTTCACCACCACCCCGCTCGTGCGTGTCATCGCATATAAAATCGGCGCTATCGACGTCCCGCGCGACGACCGGCGTATGCACACAGTTCCGATACCGCGAATGGGCGGGCTTGCGATATTCTTCGGCTTTATAGCGGCGACACTGCTCTTCTGCGACGTCACACCGACGCTGATAACCATATGGTTCGGCGGGCTTATCCTCGTCGCGGTTGGTATATTGGACGATATCTTCGCGCTCAACGCGTGGCTCAAGCTCGGAGTTCAGATACTCGTCGCCTTTATCGCCGTATGGCAGGGCGAAACTATCGAATTCATCAACCTGTTCGGCAATTATATCACCCTTGGCGTGCTTGAAATACCGATAACGGTGCTCTGGATCGTCGGACTCACTAACGCTATCAACCTTATCGACGGTCTTGACGGACTATCGTGCGGCGTATCGGCGATAAGCTCGATATCGCTGCTGCTCGTCATGCTCACCATCGTCCCGACACCTCCTGTCGTCGGAATCATCGCGATACTCACCGGCTCATGTCTCGGATTTTTGCCTTTCAATACCAATCCTGCCAAAATATTCATGGGTGATACCGGCGCGCTTTTCCTCGGCTACACCCTCGCGGTATTGAGCGTCGACGGAGTTTTCAAGCTGCATACGGTGGTTTCCTTCCTCATACCGCTGATCATTTTCGCTCTGCCGCTGTTTGACACCACCTTTGCGTTCTGCCGACGCATCCTGCACGGTCACAGCCCGTTCCATCCGGACCGCGGACACATTCATCACCGCCTTATAGACATGGGCTTCAATCAGAAGCAGTCGGTCGGGATTTTGTACGCTGTCTGCGGCATTCTCGGCACGTCCGCGATGATGTTTACATCTGAAAGCATGATACGCGCGGGAATAATAATCATCGTCGGTCTTGTGATATTCCTCGTCGATTTTATGATTATACGCAATCCGTCGACGCGCGAACAGGCTGGACTCAATCTTCCGAGCATGGAGGAATGCGCCAAAAAGCACCGCTGCGGCACTCAGCCCGACATCGGTTCACAGCCCGCGAAAGACGACGGCGTTTCCGACGATAAAGCCGCAGTCGATGCTCCCCCCGATAAAGCAGGCGGAGAAAATAACGATGAAACTACCGAAATTCATAAATAAAAAAGCCGCCGCGTCTAAAAAAGACGCCGACCGGCGCACGCAGAATAAGGATGCCTCCCCCGCCGCTCCGGCAATGCCGGACGAAACGAGGGAGCGCATCCTTACGCGCGTTTCAAATGTTACAATGATAGCCGCGGCGCTGGCGCTGCTGCTCGGCTTCGTCTTTGCGCTTTATAAAATCGGCGCTATAACGCTGCCCGAACCGCTTCGCGTTCTCATCGAGGGGCAGGGCGACGGCGCTATCGGCGACGTCACGCAGTCGCAGTCCGACGAATTCTTCTCGGCTCTGCGCGAGGGCAAAACCGAGGGCATGGCCGTCACCTACGACATTTCGGACGACGATTACGCCAAACGTATCGCGCTGGCGCCCTTTATCGACGAATACACCGCCGTTATACGCGTCACCGTTTTCGACGGTGAAACGCGCTCGGCAACTATATGCCGCGTCTGGCGCAGCGGCGATAAATATCGGGTGGACAAATATTCCGGCTCCGACCGTATCTCGTCGGCAGTATGCGACGGAACGCAGGTTGCCGTGACCGATTATGCGCTTTACGACGAGCCTGTCACCCGCAAATTTCCGATAAATGAGGATTTTTCACTCGCGGCGCAGGCGGGACTTCCCTCGCTTGACGATTTTTTGCATGACGAATCGGCGACCGGAAAATCGATCTCGCTCATCCGCTCCGCCGACCGCAACGTTTATTCGGTGTCCTATGATATTCCGGTGTCAGATACCGGCGACAGCGCGGCAATATCAAACCGTCTGCTCATATCGCTCGAATACGGACTTTGCATCGGCGCTGAAAGCACGCTCGGAAGCATCGGGATATACAGCGCCGCGGCGACCTCTGTTTCCGAGGGGCTGTCAGCCTATAACGGCGACCTCTCCTCCATTTTCCGCATTTACTGACGCGCCGATATAGCCGCTTCCGGTGTGCTCGGCAGCGCCGCCGGAAATCGTATGCTCCGGCTGCTCTCCGCCGTCGTAAAGACCGAAGCTTATCTGTATGGCGTCGTTGACGGCGCGCATGGTGGCGTCGTCAAGATGCCCCATTCGTTCGCGAAGCCGCTTTTTATCGAGTGTGCGTATCTGCTCGAGCAGTATTACCGAATTGCGCGCGAGTCCCTCCCCGCGTCCCGCATCGTCGCCGACGACGTTAGAGGTCACTACGTCGATATGAGTCGGAAGCCGCGTTTTTGAAAGCCGCGAGGTTATCGCGGCGGCTATTACGGTTGGACTGTACCGGTTGCCGACATCGTTCTGAACGATAAGTACCGGACGTACGCCGCCCTGCTCGCTCCCGACCACAGGCGAGAGATCCGCATAATATATATCTCCGCGCTTAATATTGTTCACGATCTGTTCAACTCCGTTTTCTCGGGCGGATTGACCGCCTTGCTTTGACGAGGGCGGCGTCAGCCGCTCTCCCGTATCTGTATTTTTCACCGCTGGCGGGCATTTTAAACATCAATCGCGATATTTACGGCTGATCGGATAATTTTTATCCGTATCAGCTGCTCATACCGCCGTGACGCCGAAACACCTCACCCGAGCTATCCGCTGTTATTATAATATTACGTTCGCGCCGACGCTGACAATGACGCCGCGAACGATAAAAAAGGAGCGTAACAACATGAAAAAACATTATAACATCGCCTGCTGCGAAACAACTCCCGATTGGGATAATATCGAGGGAGCCGCTGTCCGCGAATACGTCTGGGGCGGCGATTACCGTCCCGAAACGACCGCAAAGCTCGCCGTTTCGGGCGGCGCGCTGCTGCTTCATATGACCTGCCGGGAGGAAAATCCCAAGGCGGTATATAAAAATCACAACGATCCTGTCTGCCGCGACAGCTGCCTTGAATTTTTCTTCGGAGCTGAGGAGGGCGGCGCGTACATGAACTTTGAGATGAACTCGATCGGAACATCGCTCTGCGAATACGGCGAGGGACGTCACGGACGCGTCTATGTCAATACCTTCGCGCAGCCCCCAAAGCCGGAGATAACGCGTGAAAACGGCTCGTGGAGCGTCACAGTGCGCTTCGAGCCTGATTTTCTCGACCGCGTGTTCGCCGGAAAGCTCAAGCTCGTCCGCGGCGGAGTTTTCTACGCCAATTTCTACAAATGCGGAGACGATACCGAGCATGAGCATTACGGTATGTGGAATCCTGTCGGCACAGAGAAGCCGGATTTTCACCGTCCCGAATATTTCGGAGTCATTAATATCAAATAATAACAACGCGCTCCGCTTTTACAGGCGAGAGCGCGTTGTTCCGATATCTGTAAGAATTTTGGATTTAGACTGCTGTTCTTGTAGTTATTTGCAATAACATATAATAACATAGCAAAATTACAGTTTTATCATTGAATATGTTTATATTTATTTATGTTAAATTTTAAACAGTTTGTATTAAAGTTGATAATCAGCTATTGACAAATCATGTGTAATGTGTTATCATAGCATTACTTAAAGGGATGCAGGCAGCTCTTAAAATGCGGCTGCGGCTAACTTTTAAAACGTTACGGCACGGCGCGGCATACCGTTTCGTTATTACAATATTATACATACCGCGCATGGAAAGGGAAAATATCATGAAAAAAGTATTGGCAATTCTTCTTGCTTCCATGCTTACCGCTGGAATGCTCGGCGTTTCCGCTTTC
>JBAXZA010000179.1:0-4278 GCA_041670545.1 Eubacteriales bacterium
ATCGTAATGACGCCGCTCGTGCCGCCGTATTCGTCGACGACGATAGCCATATGGAATTTTTTAGCCTGCATATCGCGGAACAGGATATCTGCGCGCACCGTTTCGGGAACGCAGTAGGGCGGCTTGAGCAGCTCGGAGAGGGGCAGCGGATGCTCCGAGCGCATATTGAGCAGATATTCGCGCGTGCGCACGATACCCTTGACATCGTCAATACTCTCGCCGCAGACGGGGAAGCGCGAGAAGCCGCTTTCGGATATCAGCTCGACTATATCTTCGGGCGAATCCTCCTCCCAGATGACCGCCATATCGGTGCGGTGCGTCATAATCTCGACGGCGGTATGGTTGTTGAATTCGAATATGTTTTCGATCATTTCCTTTTCGCCGGTTTTGATAGTGCCGTTTTCCTCACCGAGGTCGATCATCATTTTGATCTCGTCCTCTGAAACCGGAGCCTCCTCGTCGTGCGGATTGAAGCCAAGCAGACGAAGGACGCCGTTGGTGGATTTGGAAAGCAGCCAAACAAAGGGGCTTAAAATCTTTGAAAGTGCGGTTATGAAGCCGCAGACGCCGCGCGCCAGCTTCTCGGATTTTTTCATCGCTATGCGCTTAGGCACAAGCTCGCCGAGTACGAGTGTAAAATACGAAAGGATTATAGTGATAATCACGACCGACAGGGTGTTTATAACATCGGCGGAGAGCAGCGTGAAGCCGCAGCGCACGGTGATGAATTCGGTCAGCATATCGGAGAAATTGTCCGCTGCGAAAGCCGAACCCAAAAATCCGGCTAAGGTTATGCCAATCTGTATCGTTGAAAGGAAGCCCGCGGATTCCGTTACCATCGCGAGCAGCTTTTCGGACTTTTTATCGCCGTCCTTTACCTGTTTGCGCAGTTTATTTTCGTTTAAGGATATAACGGCGATCTCGGTCGCCGCAAAAAAAGCGTTGATAAGTATTAATACAAACTGCAAAAGCAGCTGCTGTGTGATCTTCATATAAGTAAAGTCTGATTTCCTCTCATGGGCGGATTGTGCGGAAGCTATGACGGCGATTCCGGCATTTGTTCCGCGTATGTTTTACCGTCGGCCGACATAAATGTTCGGCTGAAAATCAGGTGCGCGCATAAAAAACTTCCCTGAAAAACATAAAGGAACAAAGCCTGTCAAAATAATGTCGGCAGGCTATGTCCCGTTTCAATATTTTATGATTTCGGGGATCTGATGAAAAAGTTTTACTTCGACAATCTGTGTCCGCGTTGCCGCCGTCGTCGCTTTCCATAAATAATATCAATCTCCGTTAATAATAACCGTTTTGTACGGCATAAATTCAATAATACAAGCTTATTTAAAATTTATTGTAGCATATATATACTCGCAATATATATATAAAATATGACCAAAATGCAAACATATCATTAATTCATGCTGCCCGGGTGATGTTTTTACGCCCGCGTGATGCTGTTGGCGGCAATATCACAGTAATACCGGCGGCGCGGCGGCGCAATACGTTCATATTTGACATTGACAAAACCCGCCCGGAGGTGTTATAATTTTACATGATCCTTTATCAGTTTAATGCGTGAATAAAACACGCGTAAAGCCGCGAGCAGCGGCGGAATATTACATATAAAAGAGGAAAATAATGTCTGAGTGCAAACCGCTTACCTTTATACGCGGCGCGCGCGACGGTCTGCCCGTAGGTCTTGGTTATCTGTCGGTCGCGTTCGCCTTCGGGATGATCGCGACGGCGGAGAAGGGTATGCCGCTGTGGGGCGCCGCTCTCGTTTCGCTGACCAATTTCACCGGTACCGGTCAGTTTGTCGGAGTGGATCTGATGAGCGTGGGAACTGGAATCATCGAGCTTGTGTGTACGCTCGCCGTTATCAACGCGCGGTATTTTCTGATGTCGCTTTCGCTTTCGCAGAAGCTTCCGGAGAATATCACGCTTTGGCAGCGAATGATGATAGCGTTCGGCAACACCGATGAAAATTTTGCCCTGATGATGCTCCAGAGCGAGCCGCTGACCTTTCCGTATATGATGGGCATGATTATCACATCCTATTCGGGATGGGTGGGCGGAACGATTCTCGGCGGCGCGGCGAGCGCGGTGATACCGTCGTCGCTGCTCTCGGCTCTCGGCATCGCGCTCTATGCGATGTTCATCGCGCTTGTCGTACCGCCCGCGAAAGCCGACCGGCGTGTGCTTGGAGTCGTCGCCGCCGCCGCCGCGATAAGCTGCGCGCTCTATTATATTCCGGCGTCGTCCGGCATCGGCTCGGGCTGGATAATAATAATCAGCGGTGTGCTTTCGTCCGCCGCCGGAGCGGTATTTTTCCCGCATATCGAAAAGACGTGTGATATTACCGCTGATGTAACAGCTTTGCCCGACAAAGACGGCAGCGGAGTGCGATCAGCCGAAAACACCGGAGAGCGGAGCGGCTGCGATTCGTCCGGCAGAGGAGGCGCAGCGTAATGGAGCTTTGGTATATGCTCGGCGCGATCGCGGCGATGGCGGTTATCACATATCTGACACGCGTGCTGTCGCTGGTGCTGTTCAAGAAAAAATTCAAAAACCGTTTTGTAAGCTCATTCTTATATTATGTGCCGTACGGAGTGCTTGCGGCGCTTGTCATCCCGTCGGTATTTTATTCGGTATCGAGTCCGATATCGGCGGCAGTCGGCTTCGCGGCGGCGTTTTTGACTTCATATTTAGGACTCAAGCTCCTGCCGGTGTCAGCGATCTCGGTTTTAGCGGTGTATATCGCCGAGCTGCTGCTCCGATAAGCCGCGAAAAGGAAAGGACGAAATTATGTCTATAATGCTCTGCGGTCTTGTCGGCGAAAAGCTGGGACACAGTATTTCGCCGCTGATACATTCGTTTTTATCAGATTATGATTATTCGCTGTATGAAATGCCGGAGGATGCAGTCGGCGGCTTTATCCGCTCGATGCCGCAAAACGGGATTTCAGCTGTCAACGTCACGATACCGTATAAAAAAACGGTGATGCCGTTTCTCGACGTTATCTCCGCGCCGGCGCTCGCCATCGGCAGTGTTAATACCGTCGTCGCGGGAGAGGACGGACGGCTTTACGGTTACAATACCGATCTTTTCGGATTTGAATATATGCTCTCGCGCGGCAAAATCGATGTGCGCGGCAAAAAAACGCTTGTGCTCGGCTCAGGCGGCGCATCGGCGACAGTATGCGCGGCGCTCCGTCGTCTCGGCGCGTCCGATATCGTCGTAATATCGCGTCACGGTGAGAATAATTATGATAATATCGCACGTCACCGCGACGCAGCGGTGATAGTCAATACGACACCGGTCGGAATGTATCCGAACAACGGCGCAAGTCCGGTTTCGCTCGATGCTTTTGCGTCGCTTGAGGGAGTGTGCGATTTGATATACAATCCCTCGGTCACGCGGCTGCTCTCCGACGCCGCCGGACGCGGCATAAAGCATATCGGCGGGCTTTCAATGCTCGCGGCGCAGGCAAAGCTTGCAAGCGAGCTGTTTCTCGGTCATATCCGCGATGAAAACGTCGATACGGAAATTTATTGCTCTGAAATTGAACGCGTTATAGGTCTTGCCGAGCATGAGATGAAAAATATAACGCTCATCGGTATGCCGGGCAGCGGCAAAAGCACAATAGGCGCAGCAATCGCGTCGATTACCGGACGCGAATTTATCGATACCGATGAAATTGTCGAGCGCGCCGCGTCAATGAGCATCCCCGAAATATTCGAACGCTTCGGCGAAGCGCGCTTCCGCGAGCTTGAACGTGAAGCCGTCGCTCAGGCGTCAAAGGGCAGGTCAGCCGTTATCGCGACGGGCGGCGGCGCTCCGATGAATGAGGAAAATGCCCGCGCGATAACGCAGAATTCGTATGTCGTATGGCTGCGGCGTGATATCGCCGCTCTTGCGCGCAACGGCAGACCGCTTTCCGGCGATATTGACAGCCTGCGCGAAATGTACGAAAAACGTCGACCGGTATATGAATCGCTCGCCGATCTGACGGCCGAAACCGGAGCTGCTGCCGACGCCGAGCCGCTCGCCCGCGATATTTTGTCGCGTCTTTGGCGGGGAGCGGGAGACGAGGGGGCGCGTCAGGAGGATATTATGAAAATTCTTGTACTCAATGGTCCTAATCTCAATATGCTCGGAATTCGCGAGCCGGATATATACGGCAGACGCACCTATGCCGATCTCACCGCGTTTATAGAGGACGCGGCGGCGGCGCTCGGCATTGAGGTCGAGGTGAAGCAGTCAAATCACGAGGGCGCG
>JBAXZA010000180.1:0-4254 GCA_041670545.1 Eubacteriales bacterium
CTTTTTTGATTTTTTACACGTAATTGTAACGAATTTCAGCCGATTCATCTAAAAAAGCGGAAGCCGCTATCTTTCGATTGCTGCTTCCGCTTTTTTTGAGACTGTTTTTTAACAGCTCCTTTTCATCAATATATGGTCGGAGTGGCGCGACTCGAACGCGCGGCCTCTTGGTCCCGAACCAAGCACTCTACCAAACTGAGCCACACCCCGTTCTGTTTTTCACAGCTTTTATATTATAGCACACGGAGTCGCGGTTGTCAAGATATTTTTCCCTTATTTTTTAGTATTTATGTCGGAGCTTCGCGCAGACCGTTCATAAAATCCAAAACGGCGGCGCGTTCGCCTTCGTCAGTGATAAGACACGGCTGCCAATCCTCGCCATAGCAGTACGCTGGCAGCAGCTCGACGGCGCTTTCCCCATCCGGATACAGCGAAAGCTGCATTATGACGGTGCGGTTTTCAGGTCTGCCGCCGCCGAATAGAAAATTTCCGAGCGAATATACTATCACCGCGCCGTTATAATGCTCCATCGGCTGCAAAACGTGCGGATGATGCCCGATTATCACATCGACGCCCATATCCGCTATCGAACGGCACGCCGTTTGAATCGCCGCCGACGGTGCGTAGGTCATCTCTATCCCGCCGTGGAAAAATACGATCTGAAACTCGCTTTCGTCCTTGACCGAATCGTACCAGTCCGCGATGTGCTTTATATAGCCGCCGTTTGATATGGTAGTGCAGTAAAGCGCGATGCGCGTTCCGTTTTTCTCGAGCATGAGCGGATGCGAGGTGTCGCCCCACAGTATTCCCGCGTTTTCGAGAGCCGCTGCGGTGTCGCTCATTCCGTCCGCGCCGAAATCGAGCGTATGATTGTTCGCGCAGGATACGATATCCACGCCGCCCGACGCGAAAATGCCCGCGTTGACGGTATCGCTTTTGTACCAGTAGGCGGGCGTATAATCCTTTTCGCATGGCGGCAGCGCACGTTCGGTGAATACGTTTTCGCAGTTTGCTATCGTGAAATCGTCGGCTAAAAACATATCGGATACGCGCGAGAAGAAATATTCCGGTTCACGCGAACGCGCAAATTCGGCAAACGAATTCCACCCCGGCGCGTAATATTCGGACGCGAGCATACAGTCGCCTACAAAGCTGAGCGTTATCGAATCGTCCTCCGCCGGCAGTATCGCCGTATCGGCTGGAGAATGACCGAGCGCGGACGGCGCGGCGCATTGCGCGTCGGAAACAGCGTCTGTATGCGTTTTTTGCCGCTCGTCAGCACGAGCGCACGACGCGCAGACGAGCAGAGCGAGCGCGAGCGTTAAAAAACTTAAATATATATATCGGATATTCATTCGCGCGGCCCCCCAAAGCCGTACGGCTGTCATACCGGTTTACAAAGCTACCGTCCGGAGCTTGCCGGACGAGTTTTGCCGCAATTTACAGAACGATGAGATTTTTCGGGCAGTTTGTGAGATTTTCGCTGCCGTTTTCTGTTATATAAAGCATATCTTCGATGCGGACGCCGTATTTTCCTTCAATATATATACCGGGTTCGACGGTGACGACGTGACCGGGAGCGAGCAGCTTATCGCCCGCGCCGGGAGATACGCGCGGCGCTTCATGTATAAGCATTCCGACGCCGTGACCAAGTCCGTGACCGAAGCATTCGCCAAAGCCGGCGTCCGAAATGATCGAGCGCGCGGACATATCGACGTCGGCGCAGCGTTTGCCGGGAGCGGCGAATTCGATTGCGGCGAGCTGAGCCTCGAGCACGGTTTCATAAACGCGCTTCATATCGTCGTCGGGACGTCCGACGCAGACGGTACGCGTCATATCGGAGAGATATCCGTCCTTTGCGGCGCCGAAATCGAGGGTGAGAAAGCCGCGCTCGAGCTTCACATGACGCGGAACGCCGTGCGGCATAGATGAAGCGCGTCCGGAAACAGCGATGATATCGAATGAAACTCTCTCCGCGCCGAGTCTGCGCATGGTGAATTCAAGCTCGAGCGCGACGTCGCTCTCGGTACGCTCGGGTGTGATGTAGCCGAGTATATGATCGAACGCTTTCTCTGCGATGCGCTGCGACGCGACGATCTTCTCCTTTTCAGCATTGCTTTTTATCTCGCGGATATCGTCCATGAGCGCGCCGCACGAGGTGAAGTCAACACCGGGAAAATCGTTTTTGAGTCCGCTGAGAAAGTCGACGGTCATTTCACGGTCCTCAAACGCGAGCAGCTTGACGTTTTCCTTTTCAAACACCTGACCGAGGACGTTTTTTCTTCCTCCGGCGAGCAGGATTACCTCGAAGCCTGAGCATACCTGCGCCTTTGCGGCTTCAATATAACGCGAATCGGCGAAAACATAGCAGCCGCCGCGCGTGAGCAGCACATAGCCGTCGGTGTAGTCAAAGCCGGTGAGATAACGCTGATTTATCGGCGAGGTGAGAAGCAGACCGTCTGCGCCGGAGGGAAGTGCGGATAATGTTTTAGATAAATTTGTCATAATATATTCCTTTCTGAACATATAAATTATGTGAACAGCAGCGGACGTTTATTTTATGAGCGAGAGGTAATATTTTTTCATGGTCAGCGCGTCCTCCGCCATTGTGCCGTCGGATTCGCAGATGATGCGCGGCGCGAGTCCGTTCTGCGCGATCGCCTCCATGAGCGGCTCGAAATTCGGACCGAAGGTTTGATCTGCGAAGGTGAGGTGGCGTTTTTCTCCCGCCTTGGTGTATTCGATTTTGGAAAAATGGCAGTGCAGAGCGAACGCGATATCGGCGCCGAGCGCGTTGGATATTTTATCGAACACCCGCATATAGTCGTCGCGCGTCAAAAACGCGTTTCCTGCCTGACGGGAGTTGAGATGACCGAAATCCACGACCGGACGCAGCCGGCGGTCGATGGCGCACAGCGTCAGAACCTCGTCGAGCGTGCCGAGCTGATTGATTTTCCCCATCGTTTCAAGTCCCCAGAAAACGCCCTCGTCGGGAAGCTTTTCGAGCGCCTTGTAAAGAGTGTCGGAGGCAAGCTCCATCGCCTGCTCCCGCGTTATTTTCGCCGCGCTGCCGGTGTGTATGACGATGGTATCGGCGCCAAGCCATACGGCGGCGTTCTGACTTTTTTCGATATAATCGATGCTGCGCAGACGTTTGTCTATCTCCGTTCCGGAAAGTGAAATGTAATACGGCGTATGCAGCGACATCGAAACGCCGTGTTTGACGGCTTCCTCTCCGATTTTGCGGAAGGTCGCCTCCGAACCGGTTATTCCGTTTTCGCCGGAATATTCGTAGGCGTCAAGCCCTCGCTGCGCTACCCATGCCGGCGCCTGAAACGTATGCTTGCCGCCCTCGGCATAGAAGCTCTCCGAGTTTCCGCCCGGCCCGAATTTTGCTTTATTGCTCATTATTATCTCCGAATCTGTATATTTATTGAAGTATTAACGTGCGTCCGGCGCGTTTTATGAATTCATTCCGCGCGTTTTGAGGTAGGCGCGGAGTATGGGCTTTTCAAGCGCGCGCTTGAAGCGGAAGAGCGGCGTCAGCTTATCCTTTATCGGCAGCACGAGGATAGTGCGCAGACCGATGCGGCTTCCGGCGAAAATGTCGGTGAAAAGCTGATCGCCGAGCATCGCGGTATTTTGCCGTGTCGTTCCCATATGCTCCATCGCGCCGCAAAGACCGCGCGAACCGGGTTTGCCGCTTTTTGCCATATAATAACAGCCGAGCGTGCGGCAGAAGCGTTCGACCCTCGCCTGCTCGTTATTTGAAACGAACGCGAGCGAAATTCCCGCGCCGCGCATATCGGAAAGCCATCGCGCGGCGGTTTCGGTAGGCTCTGGATCGTCATAGGTGACGATGGTGTTGTCGATATCGCATATCAGCGCGTCAATGCCCTCGTTTTTGAGCATATTTGGCGTGATTTTGTATATATCCTCATAAAAATGTGTCGGCCAGAGGTATTTTCTGATCATTTTCACCGTCCGTTATATTCCTGCATCGGTCATGCCGCCGATAAGCTTCAAAAATGTCAGCCGCCGGCGTACATATGGCGCGTAGCAGAGCGACATTTCGCGGAACTGCGCGGTGTCGGGCAGCTCAAGCTCAGATAGCGTCGTTTTCGCGCCTATCGAGCGCATATAATCGCGCATTTCAGAAGGCTGCGGCAGAGTTCGTATGTCGGCGCGAACGGCGTTTTGGACGTTTGCAAGCATCTCTGGTATTATGCAGACCGTCGGATCGGGGCGGTTCTC
>JBAXZA010000181.1:0-4242 GCA_041670545.1 Eubacteriales bacterium
GCACCGTTCCAAGGGAAAGCGGGAGAGTCTGAGAGGACGGAAAACCGTAGGGTTGTCCGTCCTTTCAGGTTCGTCACTCGTTTCGCAAACGAAAAATCATCGAGAAGCCGTTCTTTGAGGTTCGCAAACCGTTTCGCAGACACAATATTATACAGTCTGAAACACGTTTAGCGGTCAAGAGCGTATTTTCTGCCGAGCATGGCGTATTTAGCGCCAGCGAGCGTGTTGTAGGGCAGATATTCCACCTCGGAAGGCTCTGTCAGCTTGCGTATCGCCGATAGATTTTCCGCCGTGTCGGTAATGCCCGGAATGAGCGGCACTCTCATCTTATACGGCACGCCGGAGGAACGCAGAATATCGATATTCGCAAGTATCGGCGCGTTTGATACTCCGGTATATTTTATATGCTCCGCGTTGAGCGCAAGCTTGAGATCGCAGTAAACGAAATCGCAGTTTCCGATAACCTCGCGGAACAGCGCTCCGTCCGAATAGCCGCTGGTTTCAATCGCACGGTGTATTCCTGCTTTACCGAGCGCGGCGAGCAGAGCGCAGACAAATTCGCCCTGCATGAGCGGCTCGCCGCCCGATATCGTCACCCCGCCGCCCGACGAGCGAAAAATGTCGGCGTCGCGAACAAGCCGGTGCGCGAGTGTTTCGCTGTCGGTATATGTGCCGCAGACCGACAAAAGTCCATGAGGGCAGGCGTGCAGGCATACGCCATAGGGTGCGCAGTCGGGGTTAGAGCAGGACTGACGGCAGAGTCCGCAGTTCACGCATCCGCTTTTCTTCATTATTTCGGGCGCTGAGCGCTGTCCCTCCGGATTATGACACCATAGGCAGGAGAGCAGACAGCCCTTCATAAATACCGTCATGCGTATACCGGCGCCGTCGTGGACGGCAAATTCTTTTATATCGAATATAATACCTCGCATTTCACACCGTAAATTCGCGCCGCGCTATGACGTGATCCTGATATTCGCGGTCAAGCTCGACGAAATAAGCGCTCCAGCCCCATATGCGCACAATGAGACGGCGGTATTTCTCCGGATGCGCCTGCGCGTCGAGCAGTGTTTCGCGCGAAACGGAATTGAGCTGAAGCTGATGTCCGCCGCGCTCGATATAGAAGCGCACGAGCGACGCCACCTTTTCGAGCGCGTCCTCAGTTTTAAATATTGAAGCGTCGAATTCGAGCGTCAGCGGGCCGCCGTTTATGTTTCTGATAAGCCGCGGCGCTGTAAACGAGCGTATGACCGACACCGGACCGTCGGTGCGGGCGAACAGCGACGGCGAATAGTTTGTGCCGAACGCTTCACCCGCTCTCCTGCCGTCGGGCGACGCTCCTATCTCCCTCGCGTGCCACAGATAGTACATCGCCGAGCCTGTTCCGGCTCTCCATATCCCGCCGCGGCAGTTTCGTCTCCCATCGAGCGCGTCGGCAAAGGAGGACAGCAGGAAGCAGGCGGCGGCGTCAGCGGGATTTTCAGAGCCGTCCGGCATATTTATGCCCATTTTTGGCGCTTCATAGCGAAGAATCGGCAAAAGCTCGGAATGTTCGGCGAAATCGCTGTCCACCGCTTCAATCAGCGCCCGCGCGGATATTGTTTTGTCGGCGAACACATATTTTGCGATAGCGGCGATGCTGTCGGCGGCGGTGGCGAGTCCGGTACCGTGCATTCCGAAATTGTTATAGCGCGAACCGCGTGAAATATCGCCGAGAGGTGTGTCGAAAAACAGCGACATGAACGGCGCGGGCGAAAACCATACATCTTTAATCGAGTCGCACATTGCGGAGCATTCGGCGAATATTTCCTCGCGCACTGCTTCCTCAAACTGCGCGATATCGCCGCACCGCTCAAGCGACGAATGAAGCGCGCGGTCGATAACGCGCGGAAACGACAGCGCCGCGATGTTGGCGATATCCGCGCCGCCGCCCGGCACGATGAATTCCCAGCAGGCGGCGACGCCGTAATCGCGCGCGTCGTCGCGAGAATAACCAAGCCGTTCAAGTCCGGGGATGACCACATCGTCGTTTGAATATTGGGGAAAGCCCATTCCGACAGCCGTGAGACGGCTGCCCGCGATATAGCGTTGCGGCGGCGCAGCTTTTGAAACGCGCATATTTATCTTCGGATCGATGAGCCGGTTTTCGGCACTCGCGCGCAGGCACAGCTCCGAAAGTCCGCTCCAGACGTCGTGTCCGTCCGCGTCGATGCCGCCGAGCACCATACTCTGACCGTTATCGCCCTGCTGTACGCCGACGTAAAGGTCGCTGTCCTTATTAAAGCTGAGGAAAAAATCGCGCATCAGCGTCAGAAGCTCGTCGCCGGTATATATTCCGGCGTCGATATCGTGCCTGTAATAAGGATACATATATTTATCAAAGCGCCCGCAGGTGACGTGATAGCTGCCATCAAGCCACATCGCGAAATGGACGATCCGGAAAAACTGAAGAGACTGACGCAGAGTGCGCGCCGGATAACGCGGCACGATATCAAGTGTTTCGGCGATGTCTGAGCGTCCCTGCCGGACGGCTTCATCGCGGTAGCGGTCGGACAGCGAGAGCAGAGCGTCGATATCGCGGCGCGCGTATTCGCCCGCACCCTCGCGTACCGCAAGAAGTCCGCGCGACAGCACACGGCTGTAATCGGGCGTTACGTTTGAGAGAAAGCCAAGCTCGTGTATATAATGTTTGGATTTTATCTCCGCCCATTCGTCCGGCGTGAAAACATCGGGCATACCGACGGTGGAGCGGGTGAAAACGATCTGCTCGCCGGCGAATATCCTCGGCGTCTGCGCGGCGCAGAGCCGCTCGAAGCGCTCTGTCATGCGCTCCTCCGGACAAAGTCCCCGCGCCGAAAATTCTCCTGCTAAATCCCAGTCGAGCGTGGTTCGGAGCGCACGGTGGGCGTCAGAGGTTATGTAATCGTAAATCTCCATATAAATCTCCTTTACAAACGGTATTTCGGAGCGGTGGCGGCAGGCGTCACACCTAATATGGCGCCGCGCAAAAATATTTTCGAGGAAGATATTGGCTTTGCACTACATTTTACAGCTTTTATCTTGTCAAGTCAACTGTTTTGAGTTATAATTAAAATATAAAATAATCGCGCCGGCAGCGGTGCGTTCAAAGGATGTTAATTATGATTGATCTTATCGATATCGAAAAATATTTTGTCACTCCGCATATCAAACCGGGAGGAAACGCCGTCGACTGCACGATGGGCAACGGTCACGACACACTGTGGCTCTCCCGCGGCGTCGGCGCGAGCGGCCACGTCTGGGCGTTCGACATTCAGCAGAAGGCGCTTGACAGCACCGCCGAGCTGCTTCGCACCGAAAACGCGCCCGAGAACTATACTCTCATTCTCGCAAGCCACGCCGAGATCAAAACTCACGTCACCGCCCGCCCCGACGCGGTGCTTTTCAACCTCGGCTATCTGCCGGGCAGCGGCAACAAAAAGCTGACCACCCTGCGTCCATCCACACGCGCCGCCGTCGAGGGAGCGCTTGAAATCCTCAACGACGACGGCGTCATTTTAATCGCGGTCTATCCGGGGCATGAGGAGGGACATTTAGAGGGCGAAATGCTCGACGAAATGCTGCGTCCGCTCGACCGCAAGCACTTCTGCGTTTCGCGTATGCAGATCATAAATTCTCCGACCTCGCCGTTTTTCTTCGCTATCGAGAAGCGCTGACGCGATTCACGGCAAAATTGTTCCATTTTATGGACATTTTATTATATTATGGTTTTTTGTATCGTTCTATCAATATTTTTGGACATGATATATGTAATTTGCACAATGCCAACGCGACTTCTCAACATTTCAACAGGGTTTTCCACAGGCAAACAGTGTTTTCCTCAGAGCGACATTATTGGTTGAAGCGCGTTTTTACGCCGATTAAGCGCATTTTTAACTCAAAACACGATTTTTTCCACAGTGTATAATAAAATTTATCCACAATTTTATCGGATTGTGTGGATATTTAAAGCGGCGGAGTAAATATGACAGTTCACGGCGCTGAAACTGCATTTTGAGACGTAAATTGAGATGGGGTTTCGCTGATTTTTCGTTTGCGAAACGAGTGGCGAAACTGTGCGGACGGTGTTCTTGATGATTTTTCGTTTGCGAAACGAGTGACGAACCTGAAAGGACGGACAACCCTACGGTTTTCCGTCCTCTCAGACTCTCCCGCTTTCCCTTGGAACGGTGCGTTTAAAGAGGCGCGGCTCCCGCGTGTGAA
>JBAXZA010000182.1:0-4237 GCA_041670545.1 Eubacteriales bacterium
AAAAGGAGAATAAAATATGAAAATATCATGCACGACCGATACCTTTATGCGTCACTTCGGCGACGAGGAGGGACTCCGCAAGATAGCGGAGGCGGGTTTTGACTGCGTTGACTTCGGAATGTTCAAATATCCCATGCGCGGCGAAATCATGACGAGCGACGACGCTTCCTACGAGCGATATTTCCGTTCGCTCGCCGCCGTTATGGAAGAATGCGGCATATACGCCGGACAGGTCCATTCGCCGATGCCCTCCTATACCGGAAACGACAGCGAGGACGAATATATTTTTAATATACAGGCGCGCTCGATTTTAGCGGCGTCTTATCTGGGCAGTGAGTACATCGTCATTCACCCGTGCATACCGCAGGAGTACCGCTACGAGCATTTCCGCGCCGAAACGAAGGAGATCAATATGCGCTTCTTCACGCGGCTGACGCCCTATCTCGAAAAATATAATGTCCGTCTGTGCGTCGAAAATATGTTCAACTGGGATCCTGAAAAGAGTAAGATATGCCCCACAGTATGCTCGAGCGCGTGGGAAATGTGCGATTATATCGATACCATGAACGTTTCGACCTCCTCAGACCGCTTCTGCGCCTGCCTTGATATCGGTCACGGCAATCTGACAGGCTCAAAGCCTCAGGATATGGTGCGCGAGCTTGGACATCGTCTGGCAACTCTGCACGTTCACGACAACAACGGAATATCAGATCAGCATATCGCGCCGTATATGGGAAATGTCGACTGGAACGCCGTCTGCGCCGCGCTCGCCGATATCCGTTACCGCGGAACGTTCAATTTTGAAGCCGACTGCTATTATGATATGTTCCAATGCGTGCTTCCGGAAAGCGGTAAAATGCTGCGTGCCATCGGTGAGCAGCTTGTCGGAAAGATAATCGAAAACGAGAAGAACAAGGGCGTCTGAACCTCCGCTTCAATTCCGTTGACAGCGGGCTGATAATTTGATATAATAATAGGTAAATAATAATTATGCGGCAAACGCGCCGCGGATTCGGAGAAAAAAATGAGCTTGATAAAGGATATAAAGCTCGCCCCGTCGGGTGAGGATAAAATCAATTGGGTACGCAGCTATATGCCCGTGCTCAACAGCATAAACGAGGAATTTTCGCGCACAAAGCCGTTTTCCGGAATGAAAATAGCAATGTCTATACACCTTGAAGCGAAAACCGCTTATCTGGCGCAGACGCTGCGCGCGGGCGGCGCCGAGGTGTGGGCGACCGGCTGCAATCCTCTGTCCACGCAGGACGACGTCGCCGCCGCTCTCGCTTCCGAGGGCATGGAAATAAACGCCCTCCACGGCGTTTCGGACGAGGAATATACCGAGCATCTGAAAAAAACGCTCTCGCTCCGCCCCGATGTTCTCATCGACGACGGCGGCGACCTTATTCATCTTCTGCACGGTGAATGCCGTGATTACGGCAAAAATCTCATCGGCGGGTGTGAGGAAACGACGACCGGCGTTCACCGTCTGTTCGCCCGCGAGCGCGCCGGAATGCTCGATTATCCGATGATCGACGTCAACGACGCCGACTGCAAGCATCTTTTCGATAACCGCTACGGAACAGGTCAGTCGACGCTCGACGGAATTATGAACTGTACCAACCTCATCATCGCGGGAAAAACCGTCGTCGTCGCAGGCTATGGCTGGTGCGGCAAGGGACTTGCCATGCGCGTAAAGGGCATGGGCGGCGTTGTGGTCGTCACCGAGATCGATCCGGTCAAGGCTATCGAAGCGGTCATGGACGGCTTCACGGTCATGCCGATGGACGAGGCGGCGAAGGTCGGCGATCTGTTCGTCACCCTCACCGGCTGCGCCGACGTAATCCGCGCCGAGCATTTCGATGTGATGAAGGACGGTGTGCTGCTCGCAAACTCCGGACATTTCGACGTTGAAATCGATAAAAAGGCGCTTGCCGCCAAAGCAAAGCGCGTTTGGCAGCGCAAGCCAAACATCATGGGCTACGAAATGCCCGACGGACGCGTCCTCAATCTGCTCGCCGAGGGACGCCTTGTCAATCTCGCCGCCGGCAACGGTCATCCCGCCGAAATTATGGATATGTCGTTCGCTATACAGGCGAAGTGCCTTGAATATCTCGCAAAGCACGGACAGGGACTTGAGCATAAGGTTTATCAGGTGCCGCGCGATATCGACGCCGAGGTCGCCGCTCTCAAGCTGGCGTCGCTCGGAGCAAAAATAGATTCACTCAGCCCCGAACAGACCGCATATATGTCAAAAGTCGAGTAACGGCGTTAAAAACGTCTGAACGGACACATAATATAATGAGATTTTTAATAATACGCCACGCCGAACCCGATTACGCGCATGACAGTCTTACAGAAAAGGGCTTTCGCGAAGCCGAGCTGCTCGGACGTCAGCTTTCGGGTGTCGATATCGCGAAAATTTACGTTTCACCGCTTGGCAGGGCGCAGAGAACCGCCGAGCCGACGGCGTTAAGCCACAATATCACGCCGGTTACGCTCGATTGGCTGCGTGAATTCCCCGCGTCGGTAAATCCTCCGTACGAAAAATACGGGATAGACGGCGAAAAGCTGTCGCGTTGTCCGTGGAATATGCTTCCGCAGTATTGGACAAAAAACAAAAATCTGTACGATCCCGAGAAATGGCGTGAGGATCCGCTGTATGACGGAACCGCCGTCGGAGATGTGACGGCGCAAATCGACGCCGGCTGGGACGCGCTTACGCGTGAGAACGGCTACATTCGCCGCGGTCAGCTCTATGATATCGAGCCGGGAACAGATGAGAGCCGCACCGTCGCGCTGTTCTGTCACCTTGGACTCGGACTGGCGCTGATATCGCGCATAACAGGCGGCGCACTGCCGTTCATCTGGCAGACGTTTTATCTGCCGACAAGCTCGGTAACAACCGTTTACACCGAAAAATATCCGCCGTTTGAGCGTCAGTGTACAATGCGTATAATTGGCGTTGGCGACGTTTCGCATCTCGCGCGTGCCGGTGAGCCGACCTCGTCGTCCGGACTGCACAGCGATATATACACCGGCAGGATGTTCTGAATATAACAAGGCCGCCGCAACACGGCGAAGCCCGGAGAAAGAGATTAATGGAAATAAAAGATATAGACGATCAGAGCGCCGCGAAGGCGGAAAACACCGGTGCGCTCCGGACGGGCGACGATGCCGCCGCCGAACAGCTCACCGTGACCGAAGCCCCAGCCGTTACAGAGAGCGCCGCTCCGGCGGCTGACTGCGGCGCAGGACAAAATATTCCCGACGCCGTTGAAAATTCCGACGTGGAAAGCGTTCCCGAAAGCTATGAGATCATCGGCGTGCGTTTTAAAAAATCGGGAAAGATATATTACTTCGATCCCGACGGAGTCAAGGCTGAAAAAGACGCCAGCGTAATAGTAGAAACCGCGCGCGGGATAGAATTCGGTTCAGCCGTCATCGCAAACCGTATGGTTTCGGCGAAGGATGTCGTACTTCCGCTTCGTAAGGTCATACGGCTTGCCACGCCGGAGGACGAGGAGCATAAGCGCGAAAATACGCTCAAGGAAACGCAGGCGTACAACATCTGTATTGAGAAGATCGAGGCGCACCGCCTTGCGATGAAGCTGGTGGACGTCGAATATACCTTCGACAACAACAAGCTGCTGTTCTACTTCACCGCCGATGGACGTATTGATTTCCGTGAGCTTGTCAAGGATCTCGCGTCGGTGTTCCGTACGCGCATCGAGCTTCGTCAGATAGGTATACGCGATGAAGCCAAGATGATGGGCGGACTCGGCATCTGCGGGCGTCCGTTCTGCTGTCACAGCTTCTTATCTGATTTCGTTCAGGTTTCGATAAAAATGGCGAAGGAGCAGAATCTGTCGCTAAATTCCGCCAAAATATCCGGCGCGTGCGGACGTCTGATGTGTTGTCTGCGCTACGAATACGATACCTACGACGATGAGCTGCGCAATATGCCGGGAATGGACGCGCTCGTCCGCACTCCCGACGGCGACGGCTTCGTCACGGAGCTGAATCCCCTTGCGCGGCTGATCAGAGTGCGGCTCAAGGATTCCCCGGAAACGCAGAAGGTTTATGACAGCGACGCAGTCGTTCGTATACGCGGCGGCGTTCGCCTTGACGAAGAACCCGCCGCAGGCGACGCCGAGCTTGAGAAGCTCGAACGCATCGAAAAGACCGAGGTCAGCGAGGAGAGCGGGCGCACGGACGACACCGCGCCGTCAAAGCC
>JBAXZA010000183.1:0-4226 GCA_041670545.1 Eubacteriales bacterium
CAGATGTTCGATCATGCCGTTTTCACAGCAGCCTGCGAGATGCACGCCATCCTGATTGGGCGTCAGAACGTCTGATACAAATGTAACGCCGCTTATGTCAAAGCCGTCGACGCAGCAAAGGGTGATATTATATGATTCGGAATTTTTACATACCACATCATGTATTTCCAGACCCGCGACATTTACGAAGCGCAGAAGATGTCCGCAGTTTGAATCGAGGTCAAATATTCCGCCGCGACGGTGGTTATTGACGTTATTGCCGTCCCAAATTCCGCCGGTGATTTTGATGTGCGTGTTGCCCGACACCGGATCGGAGTTTGCGAGCAGGAAAGAATCTGGCGAGGTGCAGCTTCCGTCCGCACAATAAATATGCGCGTTTTTGTCCGCCGTAATCTCGGTTTCCGAGCCTATGAGCAGAGTCGAACGGACGGCGTATTCGCCAGCCGGGATCTCGATTTTGCCTCCGGCTGCGATCGCTTTCGCAAGCTCTCCGCCGCGCCGCTCATCTTCAAAATTTGTTCCGTTCATACAATTCCCTTTCTAAGGTCTTGTTCGTAAAATGAAAAATCACGAAATGAAAAACTTGATCAGATTGTAGATATTCAGCCCGGCAATAAGCGTTCCGACAGCGGCGAGCAGCGGACGAACCGGTATTTTCTTACACAGCAGCGCCGCAAATGGCGCGGCGATAACTCCGCCGATGACAAGCCCAAGGATTATCGGCATATGCGAGGTGAAATCTCCGACAAGCGCCGCAAATGCTGTCGTTTCAGCAATGGTGACGATGAATTCGGCGGTATTGACAGTGCCGATGGTTTTTTTGACGTCGCCGCCGCGCGCCACCATGGTCGAGGTTACGATCGGACCCCAGCCGCCGCCGCCCGCGGCGTCGAAAAATCCTCCGGCGAGTCCGAGCGGATAGACGAGAGCGCCGATTTTACCGTCGCCGTCATGCTTTCCGCGTATCGCCTTCGAAATTATTATTCCTCCCATTATAATCAAATAAACATCGATTACAGGCTCGAGCACGTCGCCCGCGCCGCAGAGAAAATACGCGCCTAATACACCGCCGACGACGCCGGGTATGAGCAGCTTTAAAAGCAGCTTTTTATCGACGTTTTTCATCGCGAAATGCGATATTCCCGACACGAGTGTGGTTGGTATTTCCGAAACATGAACGACGGCGCTCGCCAGAGCCGGCGGCAGTCCGGCGACACTTCGCAGGAATGTCCGGCAGCTAACGCCGTATGCCATTCCCATCGTTCCATCGATCATCTGCGCTAAAAATCCGATTATAATATAAATAATCAACTGCATAGTTATATCCCCCCTAATATTTGACATCGGGGTATTATAACATATTTATTATATATATGCAACAGAATCTATTATGTTATTATTTACAACTAATCAGACTATATCCCAATATTTTTCGTCATTGTGCTTATTCAGGGGCTTTCATCGATTCCACCATGTCGATGCGCTTGATCTTTCCGAACATCATCAGATTTACTATGCAGGCGAATACCATGGTCATTAGAGCGCTTATGACATAGCTTAACGGTTTTATCGCGCGTCCGAACATAACGGCGTCGACCTCGGCGGTGCGTATGACGAACTGATGAAGCACTATGCCGAACAGCAGTCCGAATATTGTCCCGATGACGCAGAGCAGCAGCGTTTCGCGATATATATACGCCGCCGTTTCTCCGTCGTAGAAGCCCAATACCTTAATGGTCGCAATCTCCTTTCGCCGCTCGCAGATGTTGATATTTATCAGATTATAAAGCACGATCACGGCGAGCGCACCCGCCGATATTATAAGCACCATGACTATATAATTGATATTTTTCAGCATATTGACAAAGCTCGAGCGTATGGTATCCGAAAAATACGCGTAGGTGACGCCGTCGAGCGCGAGCAGAGCTGAGGTCTGCGCGTCGCGCTCCTCATCGGTCGCCGCCGTACTCTCGCACAGCACCGTCGTTACCTCAGGCTCGCTTTCAAACGCGGCGTTATAAGCGTCCCATGTCATGTAACAGAACGCGGCGACATAGTTTTCGGTTACGCCAATACATTCAAATTCAGCCGTTTTGCCATCGGCGTTCTCGAGCGTGAAGGTATCGCCGACGCTTATTCCGAGCGTTTCGCACAGCTTCTCGGTCAGCACCGCGCCGCTTCCGCCGAGTACGACAGGCTGCTTCGTCACACGGTCTCGCAAAGTGAAAAATTCATTGACCGCGTCGTCAGGCGAGGTATATATGGTGACGGCTTTATCGGAAACATAACCGCTCTGCGAGGAGAAACGCGCCCAGCGTCCGATGTTATTTTTATCCGAGAGAAAAGCGTTCAGCTCACCGTTTTCCGATGCTGTTTTATCGTCGACGGTGATGTTTAAATTGTAATTATAAATCTGCCCGAACTGAAGCTCGACGATATCGGATATCGAATCTCGCAGTCCGAAGCCGGTCACAAGCAGCGCACAGCAGCCCGCTATGCCGATGACGGTCATAAAAAAGCGTTTTTTATAACGGAACAGATTGCGCGCCGTCACCTTTTGTATAAATCCGAGGCGTTTCCATATAAAACCCATACGCTCGAGCAGTATGCGTTTGCCCGCTTTGGGCGCGCGCGACTGCATGAGCGCCGCCGGACGCTCCGACATCGCCGTGCGGCACGACCACCATGTCGCTATCGTCGTCGTCGCCGCCGCTACCACGATTATAACTACCGCGTACAGCGGACGGAAGGGCGTCAGCGTTTTCGGCAGCGTATACATCATCGTGTAGGCGTTGGCAATGACGGTCGGCAGCAGCTTGAAGCCGAGCGATACGCCCGCCGCTCCGCCCGCTGCGGACGCGAGCAGGCTGTACGCTATGTAATAGAACATCACCGCGCCCTTTGAATAGCCGAGCGCACGCAGAGTGCCTATCTGAAGCCTTTCCTCCTCAACCATGCGGGTCATTGTGGTGAGCGCGACGAGCGCGGCGACAAGGAAGAAGAACACAGGGAACACCTTCGCTATCGCGTCGACCTTTTCGACGTTGCTCTTATAGCTTGTATACGCGACGTTGTCGGCACGCGTGAATATTATCCATTCGGGAATTTCAATTTTCGCGGCGTCGGCGCGGGCGTCGTTTATTTTTTCCTGCGCTTCCGAGAGTTTGACGTTCATTTCGGCGACGCCGTCCGCGTATTCGCTCTCACCGGCGGCTATTTCAGCGTCGGCGTCCTCAAGCTTCATACGGTTTTCGGCGAGCGTTTTTTCGGCATCCGCCAATTCGGCGTTTTTAACTGCAATTTCCTTTTCGGCATCAGATATCGCCGCTTTGCCGGACGTTATTTCGGTGTACGCGGCGTCGAGCCGTGCTTTCTGAGCGGCAAAGGTCTGCTCCATCGACGGCGGTATAACGCCTCCCAGCTGAGCTATCGCGGCGTCATAGGCGGCTCTGCCGCTTTCGTATTCGCTCTCGGCGGCGGCAAGCTGCGACCGGCGCTGCGATATTTCGTTTTCTGCGTCGGCAAGCGCTTTTTTGCCGTCGGCTATTTCGGCTTGGGCGTCGCTGAGCTTTTTGACTCCATCGTCGTATTCGGCTTTTGCGTCGTCTAACTTTTTGCGGGCGTCGTCAAGCTCCGACTGAGCGTCCGCCTTTGCCTTGTCATATTCCGCCTGCGCTTCGTCAAGCTTCTCTGCCGCCTCGCCGATAACATCGTTATAGCGTATCTGCGAGCGCTCTGTTCCCAAAACGGAAAGCTCATCCTTTGTTTCGGATAGCAGCTTCTCATACGCGTCGCCGAAGGTATTTAGCGCGGCGGCTCCGTGCAGCGTCATGAATATATCGGTATATACACCCAGCGAAAAAGCGCTTTCCGGAACATACATGGCGAGCGCTATCGAGCCGCTGCCGATGGTGGTTGGCTCGCTCTCAATAGACATGAACAGCGGGCTTTTAACGATTCCGACGACTGTAAAACCGGTCGTATTCAGTGTGTCGGCGATGTTTTCAAAGCCATCGTTTTCGCCGGAAACGGTAAAGCTCTCACCTATCTCATGCTGGAAACGATAGCTTGACGGCACTTCGATAAGACATTCAGCATGGTTATGCGGCAGTCTGCCCTCGACAAGCTCAAATTTGTTTATAAAGGCGTCGTCAGACACCGCCGTCATATCGACGCCGAAAATGCGCGTCGCGAAGCTGTCGCCAGTGCCGAGAGTCAAAATGAGA
>JBAXZA010000184.1:0-4213 GCA_041670545.1 Eubacteriales bacterium
AACGATAAACATTACGATTATTGCGGCGTGCCGTCGGTATATGAGATCACAAACTGTATTTATGGCGTTGAAAACAACAAAACGCTGAGCCTTATATCGAGGGACGGCAAAATTCAACCGCTTATCAATATGTACAAAAGGCTCACACCGTCGATAATCGACGGCAGTCCCCTGCCGCGCGATATCATGCTCGCGGCATACAACAGAGCGATAAATCCGCTCGCCTTTAAAACTCAATATGAACGTATACTGCGAACGGCTTGTTCGCTTACGAAAAAATATTACGGAGGGATAAAAATGGAGCTTGATTTTAATAACAGCGACAGAAGCTATCTGTACGGCAGGCGTCTCGCAGTGGCGTACGCGGTCGAGAAAAAAATATTGAAAGACAGGCAGGAGGAGCGACCGACTAACGCGGAGCGTTATATGAATATGTTCGCCCGCCGTCCGGCGCATACCTGGAAAACAATCAGATTAAACATTCAGTATTGCTTTGACTCGTGCGCTGAAAAGCAGAAAAATTATTATTACAAGCTGCTCGAGGAAATCAGCATACCCGAGGATTATGAGGATTTTTGCAGCGACAAACCGCTTGACGCGAGATTCCTCTGCGGCTATGACTGCGAAAAAAGATACATCTACAAATCAAAAGAAGAAAAAAATAAGATAGCGGAGGAAAACAAATGAACAGCTTAACAGGAAAAGTCGATTTTATGGCGCTTATGACGGTAACAGATGCAAACATCAACGGCGATCCGATAAATGGCAACCGTCCGCGCGAGGATTACGACGGTTACGGCATAGTAAGCGACGGCGCATTGAAACGCAAGCTGAGAAATCGCATAGCCGATCTTGGCGGGAAATTGTTCGTGCAGTCCGAGGACCGCGCCGACGACGGTATGCACAGCTTGAAGGAACGCGCTTCCAACTGCGAAGCGCTTAAAAATGCTGTGGACGCTAAGAAAAAAATCGTAAAGAGCAAATATATTGACGCCGCCTGCAATGAATGGTATGATGTAAGAGCGTTCGGGCAGGTATTCCCGTTTGCCGGAAGCGATTCGAAGAAAAATGCTAAGCCCGCTGCCGACGCGGATGAAACTGAGGAAAAGAGCGAAGCGGTTTCGATCGGAATTCGCGGACCGGTGACGATACATCAGGCGAAAAGCGTTTCTCCCATCATAACCTATGAAATGAAGATAACCAAAAGCGTCAATACCGAGGATGCAGGCGGTAAAAAATCCTCCGATACGATGGGCTCAAAATATTTTGTCACCTTCGGCACATATGTTATCAAGGGAAGCATAAGCTGTCAGCTGGCGAAAAAAACAGGTTTCTCCGACGACGACGCTAAGCTGTTTAAGGAAGCGCTGTGTACATTATTTGAAAACGACGCTTCCGCCGCCCGTCCGGACGGCAGCTGCGAGATCCGAAAGGTAATATGGTGGCAGCACGACGCAGAATATCCGTCCGAGAACAGCGCGAAAATACACCGTTCGCTGCACGTCGCGCTGCGCGATGGCGTTGACACGCCGCACTGCTACGAAGATTATACAGTCACGCTTGATCCTACCGAATGTAAGCCTGAAATCATAGATATGTAAAAAACACAAGCATATAGCATCAATGTAAGATGAATAGTGAAAGGCAGGGGCGATTATGGGTTCAATAGCCGAAAATATACCCGAGGATGAGTGGATAATGCTCTCGGGAATCCAGCATTTCGCATATTGCCGCCGTCAGTGGGCGCTTATACATATCGACTGCGTATGGAGCGAAAATCTTCGTACTATCGAGGGTCAGATACTGCATGAGCGCGCGCACGACGGTGATATCTCCGAAAAGCGTGGAAACATCATAACCGTCCGCGCTCTGCCTATTCACAGCGCCGAGCTTGGCATATCCGGCGAATGTGACGTCGTCGAGTTTACACGCGACGACAAAAACGGTGTTCCGCTCGATGGACGGGCGGGGAAATATACCGTTTTGCCCGTCGAATATAAGCGCGGCAAGCCGAAAGACGACGCTCTGCATGGAGATTCTGATATGGATGCGCTTCAGCTCTGTGCGCAGGCGATATGTCTTTCCGAAATGCTGTGCTGCGATATTGACCGCGGCTGTCTGTATTATGGCGAGCTTCGCCGTCGTGTTACGGTAAAATTCACATCAGAGCTTCGCGAAAAGGTATGCTCAATGTTCCACGATATGCGCGATTATTACTACCGTCGTTATATTCCGCGTGTTAAACGTACGCGCTCGTGCAGCGCTTGTTCGATAAAAGACATATGTCTGCCGTCGCTCGGCGGAAAAATGGACGCAAAACGCTATATCGAGGAAAATTTCGGAGGAACAGTATGAAAAAATTGCTGAACACTCTGTATATCAGTTCGCCAGATCGTTATCTTTCGCTCAACGGCGAAAATATAGTTATAAGCGACCATGAAGACTTTGAGAAAAGGTTTCCGCTTCACAATTTTGAAAGTATTGTGACCTGCAGCTACACAGGTGCGAGTCCGGCTCTGATGAGAGCGTGTGCGGAGAGGGGAATAGCGCTCATATTTTTGTCGGCGCATGGACGCTTCATCGCGAGAGTCACCGGAGAAACGCGAGGAAACGTCGTATTGCGGCGCGAGCAATACCGTATAGCTGACGACGCGGCGCGTTCGCTCGAAATTTCCCGTCTGATGATATGCGCGAAGCTGACCAATTCCCGCTGGGTGCTCGAACGCACTCTGCGTGACAATGGAATGCGTGTAGACACCGAAAACATCAAGCTCAAAAGTATGCTGATAGCAAACGCCGTCACAGCGGCGCGTGAAGCGGCATCGGAAGAGACCCTGCGTGGCATCGAAGGCGACGCCGCAGTCGATTATTTTTCGGTTTTCGATGATATGATACTGAAAAATAAAGAAGAATTCGCATTTCGCGGGCGCAGCCGGCGTCCTCCGCTCGATAATATAAACGCGCTGCTGTCGTTTGCCTATTCCCAGCTTTCGCTGATGTGCGTGTCCGCGCTTGAAGCTGTCGGGCTTGACCCATATGTAGGCTTTATGCACGCCGACCGTCCGGGGCGGGCGTCGCTCGCGCTCGATCTGTGCGAGGAGCTGCGCGCCCCGTTTGCAGATCGCTTTGTCGTAGGACTTATAAATCGGCAGATAATATCTCCGGAAGGCTTTGAGCACAGAGAAAACGGTTCGGTAGTCATGACCGAAGAGACTATTAAGGCGTTCTTTAATGCATGGCAGACGCACAAAATGGTGACTCTGAAGCATCCGTTTCTAGGAGAAGAGGTGGAATGGGGTATGATCCCGTACATACAAGCTCTGCTGCTCGCGCATAACATACGCGGGGACATCGAGGCATATCCGCCGTTTTTGTGGAAATGATCTGATTGAGCTGTAAAAAGGGAGGATATTATGCTGCTGCTTATAACATACGATGTAAGTACAGAAGATGCCGCCGGCCGCCGACGTCTGCGCAAGGTTGCGAAGCAATGTGTAAACTGGGGACAACGTGTCCAAAACTCAGTGTTTGAGTGCGTTTTGGATTATGCTCAGGCGCGTAAGGTAAAGCATACATTAGAGCAGATCATCGACACCGAGCGCGACAGTCTGCGTTTTTACAATCTTGGCGACAACTATAAAGGCAGAATAGAGCATATCGGTGCAAAACCCACCTATGATATTGAAGACGTCATAATTCTGTAAGTGCGAACCCCAAGCGATCATTAAATACCGGGTACTTTCGCACCAGTATTAATAAAATATCAAGCGAAAAATCCGGTTAATTTTATGCAATAAGTCAAAATTATACAAACTCAGTGATGAATTATATAATTATACTTTGCAAAATTATATGTTTATTACATATTCTATGTGTAAATATATGCAATTTTGCTGTCGCTCCCCTCGCGGGGAGCGTGGATTGAAATTCCAGTCGACATGTACGTCAACATTGAAATCTCGAGTCGCTCCCCTCGCGGGGAGCGTGGATTGAAATTATAAGATTATCGCCTATCATAACGGCGAAGCGCGTCGCTCCCCTCGCGGGGAGCGTGGATTGAAATTCCTTTGCCGCGTCAGTAATTACCGACGGTTCGCGTCGCTCCCCTCGCGGGGAGCGTGGATTGAAATACATTTTACAAACGACCAATCGCAAAATGCCATATCGTCGCTCCCCTCGCGGGGAGCGTGGATTGAAATTCGCTATCATGTCA
>JBAXZA010000185.1:0-4189 GCA_041670545.1 Eubacteriales bacterium
AAACTCTCCGCACGCTCCGATTTTATTATTTATCACAGGATATTTGGGTTGACAAGTCGGAATAATGGTTATATAATTATACTGCGCATAATTTTAAAGCGATACAGAGGTATTATAATGAAAAACAGCAAAAAACATATCAAAAGAGATCCTAAGGAAATCGTCGGGGAACAGCTGCGCGAGCACCGCAACGTCACCATGCTCTATTTTGTGCTTCGCGCTTTCGTCGTTATCATAATGCTGCTCCAGCTTATCAAAGGCAATTACGAGAACGTTTTTCTCTGCGCCCTCACTTTGGTGCTGTTTCTCATTCCGCGTATCGTCGAGGTCAACTTTCACGTCGATCTGCCGGACACGCTCGAGATCATCGTCCTGCTTTTCATATTCGCCGCCGAAATACTCGGCGAGCTTCAATCGTTTTATACCTACTTCCCTTTCTGGGACAGTATGCTGCATACGATAAACGGCTTTCTTGCCGCCGCGATAGGCTTTTCGATGGTCGACCTGCTTAACCGCACCGATCGTTTTACCTTCTCCCTTTCGCCACTGTTTATGGCGATGGTCGCGTTCTGCTTTTCGATGACCATCGGCGTGCTGTGGGAATTTTTCGAATTCGGCTGCGACAGCTTTTTTGGAACGGATATGCAGAAGGATTTCATCGTCACACAGATAAATTCGGTGCTGTTCAATCCCGACGGAAAAAACGTCGTCGTCCATATGCCGATCGAAAGCCTTGTAGTCAACGGTGAGGACTGGATTGCGAAATACGGCGGCTATATCGACATCGGCATCATCGACACCATGAAGGATCTGCTGGTCAACTTTGTGGGCGCTGTCGTTTTCTCGGTCATAGGATATTTTTATGTAAAAACGCGCGGAAAGGGTAAATTTGTCAAACGCTTTATTCTCAGCGTAAAGGACGACGCTCAGCCGCAGAATGCCGTAACGGAGGAAATCAAAGCTCCGCTTGACGGTGTGACAGATACACGCCCCATCGCGGAGGCAGAGCCTCCGGAGAACGAAAAATGAGCGTTTTTCACAAGCTGTACGAGGACGGCAGAATTAGCTATCCCGAAAAGGAGCGCTGCTGCTTTTTTACCGGTCACAGGGATTATATCATGACCGCGCAGAATGTAGAGCTGCTGCGGGGTGCAATTGACAGCGCCATAAAGGACGGCTGCGATATTTTTTACGCCGGAGGAGCGCTCGGCTTTGACACCTGCGCCGAGATCATGACATCGAATCTGCGCTATATGTACTCTCACATCGAGCTTAATCTTGCGCTGCCGTTTTTCGGCTATTCGCACAACGGCTCACAGCGTGACCGCGAGCTTTTCCGCTCGATATTATCCCGCTGCGACAACGTTTATTATATGCTTCCCTCCTATTCATACGAGGGTTATCATATGCGCAACCGCTTCATGGCGGACCGCTCATGCCGGTGTATCGCTTATCTCGCCCACGCGGGAGGAGGAACGGCGTCCGCCGTCCGCTACGCGCTCTCGGCAGGCTGCTCGACGATTAATCTGTATACGCCCGGCAGCGGCGCGGAACGGTAAAACATTTGCGCCTTATTTTTACTTCATTATAAAACATCAACATATTATGGAAAGGATCAATAAAATGCTCAAACATATAGTCTGCTTCAAGCTCGCAAATCCCACCGACGCAGAAAAGCTGCGCGCCCGCGAAATTCTGCTCTCGATGATAGGAAACGTTCCAACGCTCCGCGCCATCGAGGTTGGCTGCGATTTTCTCGGCTCTCCCCGATCCTATGACGTTATTTTACAGGTGACGCTCGACGACAAGGCCGCGCTCGAGGAGTATCAGAACGATCCCTATCACTGCTTGGTCGTTAAGACTCATATGCACGCCGCAGCAGCCGCGAGCATCGCAGTCGACTATTATCTGTGAGGCTGAGGTATGACCTTCGCTTATATTGCTTCGGCAAAACCGCTTGCCGGGGGCGGCGGGATATTCATATTCCGCGATGAGAACGGAGAGCTTGTCCGCACCGGATTTGTCCCATGCGATGTTCCGTCGTATATGACCATATCTGACGGACGCCTTTATCTCATCTCCCGCGGCTCGGACGATCATTCGTTCGTCACGGTTTTTGATATTGCGCCCGACGGCTCACTTTTTCCCGCCGCCGATCACATTCCGACAAACGGCGGCGACGGCTGCCACATTGCGGTATCGGATGGCGATATTTACTGCGCAAATTACGGAAGCGGCAGCCTTTGCCGCATAACCGAGGACGGCGGCGCATATAAAAATGTCAGGACGGTCGAACATTTCGGACGAAGCATACGCGCCGACCGTCAGACGCGGCCATATGTTCACAGTGTAACGCCGACGCCGGACGGCTTCTTCGCCGCCTGCGACCTCGGCTGCGACCGTATCGCGATATATGACCGTGCGCTGTGCCATATCCGCGATTTTTATCTTCCGGCGGGCTTCGGACCTCGCCATATGGTTTTTTCGGCTGACGGAAGTCATGCGTTTTGCATTGGCGAGCTTGGCGTCGCTGTATCCGCTCTGCGTTACTGCGGGGGCGGGAGCTTTGAAGCGCTTGAAACCTACGATCTTCTGCCAGCCGGCTTTCCCGCGGACGCGCGTTCACTTAATACCGGCGCGGCGGTCAAGCTGTCGCCAGACGGACGCTTTATCGCGGCTACGGCTCGTTATGCGAACACCTTTTCGCTGTTCTCTGTATCAGGGGGAGCGCTTGCTCGGCTCGGGATATATCCCTGCGGCGGCGACTGGCCGCGCGATATCTCATATTCGCCCGACGGGAAACGTCTTTACTGCTGTCTTGAGCGCTCGGACCGCGTTTCTGTTTATTCGCTCGGCGATGATATGAAGCCGCGCGCGGACAAAAGCATCGGCGGCATAGCCGCTCCGCTGTGCGCCGTTTTCGCCTTGATTTGATTGCTGCGGACGTTCGCCAAAACGCTTATCAGAAGCGTCGTGTGAACCAATTATTACATTTTTATAACAATTTTGCCTTACCGCTTGAAAAACGAGCGTATGTGGTGTATGATTAATGTATGCGGCTGATATCCGCGTTATTTTTCGCGCCATATCCCGCCGATGTTATTATAATCCGGAAAGGACGGAACAATTATGTCCGAAAGACCGAACGACCGCACGCAGACCTTCTCGATACGCGATGAAAAAGCGCTCGAGATCAAACACGTTTTGATGAGCGTTTACGACGCGCTAAGCGAAAAGGGCTACAACCCGATAAATCAGATTGTCGGATATATTCTCTCCGAGGACCCGACATATATCACAAACTATAAAAACGCCCGCGCTCTCATACGCCGCGTTGAGCGCGACGATATTCTAAACGAACTGGTAAAGAGCTATCTCGGCGTATGAGATGCGCTTAGGTCATCATTTTATGACTTTTTATATAAAAAATCAACCGACCGGGACAGACTCGAGCGTCTGTCCCTTGTTTTCATGCGTTCCTTTCCAGCCGCAGGGGCGCTTTGTCTACGCGCTCGGCAGCTTCGACGGCGTCCACATCGGTCACAGAGCGCTGCTTCGCGATACCGTTGAGATGGCGCGCTCGCTTCACGCCGTGCCGTCAGTCTGGACCTTCGGCGACAGCTCCTATAAATCCGACGGAGAGCGTTTTTTTCTGACCGATACCGAACAGCGGCTCGCTCTTTTCGCCGAGTGCGGAATTGAAGCGGTCGTTTTTGAGGATTTCAGCTCGGTTCGCGATATGTCTCCGCGCGATTTCGTCAATGAGCTGCTCGCCGGAGTCTGCCGCTGCGCCGGCGCTGTATGCGGCTTCAATTACCGCTTCGGAGCGGGCGGACAGGCTTCGCCCGAAACGCTCGGAGATTATCTCGACAAGCTCGGAATACCGCTTCGCGTCAGCGCTCCGGTTTTATACGGCGGTCAGCCGGTAAGCTCTACCCGTATACGCCGCGCGGTCGCCGACGGAGACTGCGAAACCGCCGCCGCTCTGCTCGGACGCCGCTATTCCGTCCGCACAAAAGTTGTGCGAGGATATCAGCTCGGACGCACGATCGGAATCCCGACCGTCAATCAGATTTTCGCTCCCGAACAGCTGATACCGCGCCACGGCGTTTACGCCGCCGTATGCGATACGGGCGGCGGAGTTTATCCCTGTGTGACAAACATCGGAATGCGTCCGACGGTAGCGGTC
>JBAXZA010000186.1:0-4165 GCA_041670545.1 Eubacteriales bacterium
CTCCAGAATATCTACGCGCTCGGCGGCTCGCTCTCCGAGCTTGCGCAGATGTATAACGAGGAGATAATGAAGCTCGCGCTCGACCGCATGATACGCGAATACAACATCAAGGTGCTGTTCCACGCGCTGCTCTCCGATGTCGACTTCGCCGGAGGCGCGGTGCGTTCGGTAACGGTTTCGACCGTTTCCGGCAATATTAAAATAACCTGCCCCGTATATATCGACGCGACCGGCAACGCCGACCTCACCGCCTTCGCCGGACTTCCCTATAAGCTCGGACGCGAGGAGGACGGACTCTGCCAGCCTATGACGCTCTGCTTCCGCCTTACAAACGTCGATTGGGCGAGATACGATCACAAGGCGGCAAACGAGCTTTATAAAAAAATGCAGAGCGAGGGCAAGCTCATAAACCCCCGCGAGGATATTCTCGTTTTCCGTCACCCGATACCAAATATAATGCACCTTAATACCACTCGAATATTCGGGAAAAATCCCGTCGACATCGAGGACGTTTCGCAGGCGGAGATGGACGTTCGCGAGCAGGTTTATGAGATGCTTCATTTCATGCGCGAAAATATCGCCGGTATGGAAAACTGCGACCTCGTTTCATCAGCCGCCGAAATCGGAGTGCGTGAGAGCCGCCGCATCGTCGGACGCTATGAGATCACCACGGACGATATCGTCAACGTAACTAAATTCGACGACCGCATCGCGCGCGGCACCTATGAGATCGATATTCACAATCCCGCCGGCAGCGGCACATACCACAAAGCCGTTCCGGATCACGATTATTATACAATTCCCTACCGCGCCATGCTTCCCGCTTCGGCTGACAACATCATCGTCGCCGGACGTCCGCTGTCATCCTCGCACGAAGCGCACGCGTCGTTCCGCATTATGCCAATCACCTCCTGCATAGGCGAGGCTGCCGGAATCGCCGCGTCGCTCGCGGTAGACTCCGACTGCCCGGCACAGGAGATAGATATCAAAAAATTACAGGATACCCTCACCGACCGCGGAGCGCTTGTATAAGACGCTATACGATTTTCACGAAGTGTTGATGCAGGGCTTCTTATAAGCCGTCCGCACGAAAATATGTAATTGACAGGAAGTGTTGATATGGATTTCAAGACGCAAAAATCGGTCAGACTTTATCTGCATCCGATGTACAGCCGCCGGCTCGTTATGATAATGCG
Source organism: Eubacteriales bacterium (assembly GCA_041670545.1). Classification (GTDB taxonomy): domain Bacteria; phylum Bacillota; class Clostridia; order Oscillospirales; family CAG-272; genus JBAXZA01. The sequence goes on from JBAXZA010000186.1 coordinate 1,197, forward strand.
TGATTTCAAGCTCGTCAATCTCGAGCTGCACGAATGGCCGCATTTCCGTCAGAAGGGCTGCTCGCTAACCCTGCTCGGTTCTGACGGTGAGCAGCTAAACTGGCGGGATTCGGTATATGAGCGCGTTTGCGGCGGATATCCGATATATACGCTTAAAACAAACGATATAAGCGGCGCGGAAATTTCGATGAAAACGTTCTGCACCGCCGATGAAACGCCGGTCACGATCATGCGCACGGAGGTTTCAAACCCAACAAACACCGTGATAAACGCCTCGCTTTCGCTTTTCCCCTGCACCGCCGACGACGACCGTTATCTTACCGGTCTTTGGGATACCGGATACGAGCCGTATATGCCGAATATGCGCGCCCAGTGTATGCTCAATTCAAAATTTGAGATGAAGGACGGTATTCTGACCGACGGCTACGCTTCGCTAAGAACCGATGATACCAATGACTTCGAGGACAGCTTCACCGGCGCGAATATAAACGATTTTGAGCCTTCCAATCTGATAAAGCTTTCCTTCACCTTAGCTCCCGGCGAAACGAAACGCTTCTCGGCGTTTCTCGGAACGCCCGGCTGCGACATTATCCGTGACGCCGCGCACGAGGAGCTGCTTGCACGCCGATATTGGGACGATCTGCGCTCGAATATTAAAATCGCTCCGGATACCGCCGTATCACGCTACCGCGATATCTACGATCAGATGATCACCACCTGCCTGCAAATGCTCGCAAAATACGAGGGTAGCGAGCTGATATTTCCGCGTCAGGGCTGCGTCGGGCGCTTCATCTGGGCATGGGAAGCGGCGTATTTTCTCACTGCGCTCGACCGCGTCGGTTTTTCGGAATATACCCGTCCGGCTTACAGAACACTGCTTGAAACATGGCAGATTACCGACGAACAATCTCCCGATTACGGGAAAATCGATTATCAGAATGTAAAATGGGCAAACACAAACGGTTCGGTCATATGGTGCGTTTCGGAGCATCTTCTTGCACGCCGCGACAAAGCCGCGTACGACGAATTCATGCCGTATCTTATGCGCGCCGTACAGTGGATCGAAAACAAGCGCGCCGCGTCGGTATCGCCCGATATGCCGCGGCTCTTTCCGTCGGCTCAGGCGAGCGACTGGGGAGAAGTCGGTCAGCATTACACCTATACCGATTCTGTCAACCTTATGGGCTACCGTTCGCTGCTGCGCGTCATGGAAAGCTACGACGACGAGCGGCTTTGCGATATGCGCGCGCACTATGACGATTACAAATGCGCGTTTGACGACGCCGTCGCTTCGCTTGTCGACGGTCATGAGGACGATGAGGATTATATGCCGACTCATATCCTCGGCAAAAGCTTCGCCGAGGTGCGCACACACTGTTATTACAGCGACGGAATATCATATCTTCCGATGTGCGGCAGCGCCGATCCCTCCGGACGCCTGTTCCGCTTTATGGAGCGCTACTGCGAGCGCCACGGACTGTTTGAAAATAATTTTCGCGGACGCATTACAAACCTCGACTGGGGTATGGCGGGCGTTTACGGCGATACCTATTATACAAACGTGCCGGAAACCTCATGGTTCTACGCCTATATGCAGCGCGGAGAGCGCGATAAGGCGTGGGAAATGCTTGAAAGCACACTGCGCTTTAATCTCACCGACGAATATACGACAAGCGAGCGCTATACTCCTCTCGATGTATGGTATGCGCCGTGGCAGCCGAACGCAAGCGCCTGCGGACGAGTGATATCAATGCTGCTCGATTATTTCGGAGAGAAAAAGCTCTGATCATATCCGTCATACTGCACAAAACATAGTATATGTTTTGTGCAGTATTTCTATGTGCGTCAATGGCGCTGCCATATTGATAATAATACGAAAAAATGATATAATATATAGCATATAATGTGAAAGGCGGCGAATAGAGTGACGGATTCCGGTACGCGGGTACTCTGCGCGGATATAGGCAACACCTCGGTCAAGCTCGGACTGTTCTCTGGCGGGATTCTGCGCTTTCATTCGTCCTTTAAAACGGTCGTCGACGGCTCGGAGGACGAATACGCGGTAAAATTCGCGGGAATATTCGCCCTCTACGGCGAAAAAACCGAAATATCCGGCGCGATAATATCATCGGTCGTACCTCCGCTCACAAACAGCGTCGCCGCGGCGATACGCAGACTGTTCGGCGTCGGCGCGTCGGCTGTCGGCCCGGGCGTGCGCACCGGACTTGATATCCGCGTCGAAAACGCATCGCAGATCGGAGCAGATATCGTCGCCGATGTGGTGGGGGCGTTCGCGCTCGTCTCCCCTCCCTTCGCGGTGATCGATTTCGGCACCGCGACTACCGTCACCTCGATAAACCGCGCCGGCGCCCTCTGCGGAGTCGCGATACTGCCCGGAATACGCGTTTCGCTCGCGTCGCTGTCCGAACGCGCCGCGGAGCTTTCCGACGTTTCGCTCCACCCGCCAAAGGCGCTGCTTGGACGCAATACCGCCGATTCGATGAACAGCGGTGTGCTGTGGTCAGCCGCGCTCGCCGCCGACGGCTATATCGAAGCGATCGCCGCGCAGGATAATGAGCCGGATATGAAAGCGGTCGTTACCGGCGGGCTTTCAAAGCTGGTAACGCCGCTCATGCGTCACGCGCCGCTGATAAGTCAGACGCTCGTGCTCGACGGTCTTTACGCCATATGGTGCAGAAACGCGCGTCCGGCGCTGCGCGAATAAATCACGCAAAAACGGTATTATTTCCGGCTCATATAATCATATCCGCTAAGCGGTGCGCTCAAAACGATATCCGGGCCGGAATCTCCGGCTTTGATAAATAAATATGCGTTGCACCCCGGCTATCGGGGGCGACAGCAAAGGAGTCCAATTATGGAAAAGGCAAAAAACACTTCCTCAAAGCTCCGCGTGATGGCACAGACGGCTATACTCGCGGCTGTAATCCTCATCATGGCTTTCACACCGC
>JBAXZA010000187.1:0-4161 GCA_041670545.1 Eubacteriales bacterium
CGCGATGGCGGCGGCGGCGCTGACGATGGTGTTCTGCGTTTTTTTCTCCTGTGCGGTCACAAGACTTTATTTCGGAGCGTGAACGTCTGATCCGTGCTGTCCTTTAAGCCGAAAATATGTATTTTTGTCATGATATATCGCGATATTTGTCATATAAACAAGTAAAACGACGCTCTTGGCAATCAAGCCGGAGCGCCGTTTTGTCTGTATTCCGATGTTTTCCGTCAATCTGTATCGTTTGACACTCGCTGACTAATTGTACCGTGCCTGCGTTATTTTTTTGCACGCGTCGACGCTCTCTCCACAAGCGTCACGGGTATGAAGCGCTGCGTATAGCCAAAGCCTTCGCCGCGCATTATCTCAAGGCACAATTTCGCCGCTTCCCGCCCGATATCGTAAAACCGCTGATTTATGCTTGAAAGCGGGACTCGCATCTCGGCGTCCCGCGCGGCGTTGTCAAAGCCGATCACGGCGATGTCGTCTGGTATCCGGATTCCCTTTTCGTCGAGCAGGGCGCATATGGACGCCGCCTCCGAGTCGCTGCTCGCGAAAATGGCGTCGGGCGGATTTTTGAGCGCGAGCAGACGTTCGGCTCCGGCGGTGATATCGCCGAACGCCGTCAGATGCACGTCCTGCGCGGCGCCATATTCGGAGAGCGCAAGCATATAACCGGCAAAGCGGTCGGCGACGGACGACGCTTTTTTCGGAGCATCGCCGATGAAAGCTATCCTTTTATAACCGTTTTTGAGCAGATGCGCGGTCGCCATATAGCCACCGCCGAAGTTGTCGCTGCATACGCAGTTCGCCGGCATTCCGTTCGGCTTGCAGCCGATAAATACCATGGGAATATCGGTGCGCAAAAGCTCGGAGAGGAAATCGGCATTGGTGTCTTTGGCGTTTACGTTGCCGCCGTTGGAATCTTTGACATTGGCGTCACTGATGTGCGGCATGATGAGTATACAGCGGGCGCTGTTTTCGGTGAGCCGTCTCAGTATCAGCTTTTCCTTATCAGCGTCATTATTTGTTATATACATATTCATCTGGCAGTTGTTTTCTGTAAGGTATTGCTCAGTGCCCTGCACTATCTCAAAAAAGCGGCCGCCCGTTTCGGAATGCCCGATAACAAATGGAACTGACAGCTTTCCATCGGCGTGCTCAGAGGTTTCCACCCGCGCGTCGCGCACATAGGTGCCGCTGCCCTGTATGCTGGTGACAGCGCCGTTTTCGATAAGAGTTCGCATCGCGCGCTGAACCGTTATCCGGCTGACGCTGAATTTCTGCGCAAGCTCCGTTTCCTTAGGTATCCGGTCGCCCGCCGCAAGCTCTCCCGAGCTTATAAGGGACGTTATATAATCGCTTATCGCGGCGTGCTTCGGCGTTTTATCCATTAAAATCACCCCTGTGCTTTTTTTGTAATGACTATTATATTATCATAGAAAATATTTTATGTCAATACACAAGTGATATATTATCTGCTACGTAATGTCATTACAAATATTTTGCATTTTCTGCAAGCTAAATTATCGCGTCATGTCATGCAACGCAAATTCAAAATTTATGTTGTCATTGCTAAATTGTATTACAATATTTTTGTCATTACATATTTATGATATTTCCGGATTTGTATATGTCGGCTTTTGAGTGCGTGACACCGCAGACGAGTCACACAGCCTGCGATTCTTCACGCGAATGCACCGTTGCAATTTATAGGTAATAATTTCCTTAAGCTATTGACGGATTTGTAAATTGGAGTTATAATCATGTGTAAAGAAACGCCATTTCAAAGACAGACCATGACGCCCGCGCAGATCGGGCTTGAGCAGATGTTATTAATGGGGGAATAATTATGTCAAAGCGTCTTTCCGCGCTGTTATGCCCTGCGCTTTTAACAATTCTCGCGCTGTTTATACTGACGTCCTGCGGCGATAAAGCAGACGTAAAGCCCGAACCGTTCGATTTCAGCAGCTGCACCGTCGTCCGATCAGATACCTCCTCCGACGAGGTCACCGACGCCGCGCTGCAAATTCGCCGTGCGCTTGCCGACGCCGGCTGCGAATCCGCCATTGCAACCGATTACGGCATTGAGGGCGGCGCTAATATGATACTTGTCGGCGATACCGGACTTTATGCGCCGCCCGCACTTGAAAGGTACGATTTCAGCATCACACGAACGGGCGATTATATTGTGATCGCGGGCGGCTCTGACATCGCCGTTGGACGCGCGGCACAGTATTTCGCCGAAAATCTCGCAAATATTATAGCGGACGGCTGTCCGGAGGGGTATGAATATATGTCAACATTTGAAATTACAGACAACAGCGCACTTATCCCCGCGATAAAGCCAGAGGACGAGGTGACGCTCATCTCCTGCGAGAGCGGCGGCGAAGCGCTGACGCCCGACTGGGCGACCACCCTCATAATGGCTGAGGTGCATATCGAAACCGCGACCGCCGAGGGGACGCTTGAAGCGGCGGTTTCGGTGCTCGACCACTGCGCCGAAACCGGAATCAACGGCATATGGGTGACGCCGATATACGAAAAGGGCGAGGGCGGCAACGGCTACGGCAATTTAGGGCCGCATACAGTCGAGTCGGCGCTCACCGGAACGGACGATATCGAAAAGAGCTGGGCGGCGGTGAAAAGCTTCGTCGACGAAGCGCACAAGCGAAATATCCGTGTCATTTTGGACATAATCACATGGGGAACGATGCCGACCTCCGATCTATACATAAATCATTCCGACTGGTACGACGGCGAGGCATGGGGCAATAAAGCGTTCAACTGGAAAAATGAGGAATTTGTCGACTGGTTTGTCAATACCGCGTATGAAAACATAATGAAAACCGGCGCGGACGGCTATCGCTGCGACTGCGAACCCAATTACGCCGGATATGACGTATTTTCGCGTATCCGACGGCTCTGCCTTGACGCCGGACGCAAGATTCTTATCATCGCCGAGGATGGGTGCGAGCGCGCGGGCGCTTTTGATATGGAGCAGGACGGCGTTTTGAGTTACAAGGGCTGGAGCCGCGGCGAGCAGTATCAGACGCCGAAAAGCTTTTATCTCGGCGAGCTTGATATCGTGGACAGCATAGCGCTGGGCGACGGAATCGGCTCGCAGAAGCTGCAAAACAGGAGAAGCGGCGGGCAATACCGTTTTTACACCTACTGCGTGTCAAATCACGACTATCAGTATTCGATAACCAACAAAAACAGACTGGTGATGGGCTATCAGGCGATTTTCTCGCCCTATATTCCGCTCTGGTATTTAGGAGCGGAAATAGGCATGGAAGCTCAGGCGCAGGTGATATATTTCGTTCCTGTCGACTGGAGTCTTATGGATAACGCTGAAAACGCGATGTTCTATGAGGATATCAAGCGTTATATAAAAATCCGCCGCAGCTATCCCGAGATATTTGAATATTTCCCGGAGGATCACCGCGACGCCAATATTGTGCGCGTCGAGACGTCCGCCGACACCGGAGTCACGGCTTACGCGCGTTATGCTGACGGCAAGGCGATTATTATCGTGCCGAACAGCACCGATTCGGCGCTTACGCTGTCGGTCACAATCCCCTCCGGAATCGGAGTCGGCTCGGTCGGCGAGGTCACAAATCTGCTGACCGGCGAAAAAACGGCGGTGAGCGGCGGTGCGTTCGAGGTCACGGTCGCCCCGTCGCATATGGCGGTATTTATCGCGGACTAAGCAGGTACGCGCTTAGAAAAGCTGAGAAAAATACTTTAATACAATACCGCGCAACTAACATTTTCAATAATAAAAAATGTTAGTTGCGCGGTATTGCCTTAACTGTAAGATATATATTATTTGCCTTAGGTTTTTGCCAGGCTTTTTGCAAAAAGCCGCGTACCCCGCCCCCGCGCGAAGATCAGTTTACAGTGACCGTGCCGGAGCCGTGATTTATTACGTCGCCATCGACAGTGTCGGCGGTTATTGTGATAGTCGCGCCGTCTGAGGTGATGTTGATATCGCCCTCGATATCACCGCAGTTAATATCGCTGCCCGCGCATGCATATCCGCTGATATCTCCACAGTTTATATCGCCGCCTGCGCTTGCATTTCCACCGACATCTCCGCAGTCTATACCGCCGCCAGCGTTTGCATTTCCACCGACATCTCCGCAGTCTATACCGCCGCCAGCG
>JBAXZA010000188.1:0-4155 GCA_041670545.1 Eubacteriales bacterium
CGCGCTATCGGCATGAGTACGGATATAACAAAGGAAAAAGAACTGGAGCTTGCTTATCGTAATGAACTTACGCTTTTGCAGGCGATGATGACAGATGTTTACGCGCAGACATTATACGATACTGTAACCGGCAAGCAGATTACCTATTTATCGCAGGACAATATACTGAAAAATGTTTTCAAAGGTCTGTCTTTGGAGGAATTCAGCCGTAAAGCTTCAGAAACGGTTTTCGATAACACAGCGGCGCGTCAGCTGATTCTGAATCAGACGCCGAAGGAATTCAAACTGCGTTTTTTGAGCGGCGAAACAGAGTACAGCATAGATTATACTCGCCAGCTTGCGAATAATACCGTCAGGTGGGTGCGATACAGTACGCGCCTGATAGAAGATCCGACCACCGGACATCTGATGGCGTTTTTGTATCTGAGGGACATCGACGAACAAAAACGTCATGAGGAAGAACTGCAAAAAGCGGCGGATACCGATTCTCTCACAGGGCTGTACAATCACGCGGGCGCGATCAACAGAATGAAGCAGTACCTTAATGACCATCAGACAAAATCCTGCGGCGTTCTGTTTGCGGTGGATTTAGATGAGTTTAAATCCATTAACGATACCTTGGGGCACCAGTGCGGCGACAACGCTATTGCAATGGCAGGGAAAAGTCTTTTGGCGCTGTTTCGTGCCGAGGATATCATCGGACGAGTGGGCGGCGATGAATTTCTTATCCTCATGGAAAATGTAAGCGGCGAAGCAGCCGCCGCGAAGAAAGCGGCAGAGCTGGTAAATGCATTACAGATGGATTTTTCCGCCGATGGCAGGGATCTGCTTCTTTCCGCCAGTATCGGCGCCGCTATCCATAAAATCGGAGAGGATTTCGACGCGCTGTACGGACGGGCGGATTCCGCGCTGTATCAGGCGAAGAATAACGGACGCAAGTGCTATCATATCGACGGTGTCGATGAAGCTTCCGCCGCAAAAGCCGCACTCTTAATACAGCAGAGTGTTTCCGGCATTCAATTGCGTACGCTGCTTGAAAATATTGACGCCGGAATCCTGATGATCGAGGTCGGCAGGCTGCTTCGCACGCTCTACATCAGCCCCAGCTTCTACAAAACCAGCGGTCTGACGCGGGAATGTGTAAGCGCGGACGGACGCTCACTGCTTGATATGATACTGCCGGAGGACAGAGATGGCTTTGAAGAGGGCATACGCAGAGGCGCCGCGGAGGGGACGCGTGTCGATTACACCTATCGCATTGTTGACGCCGTAGAAAACAGGGCGTGGAGACATGTCCGCGCCGTCCGTATCGACTATGAGGACAGCGACTATCCGGTGATGCTTGCTATAATTACCGATATTTCCCAGCTAAAACATAGCAGCAGCCTTCTCAACGCTGTATTTAAAAACTCTCCGGTGGGAATAGCCCTATACGAAATCGATAAAGGCTATAAACCGCTTATGGTAAATGATTCACTGCTTTCCATGACCTGCCTTACCAGAGAGGATTTTTTTGAAACGAATAAAATCAACGCGTTTTCACTGGTCGATCCGGCTGATGTGGAGCGTGTCAGACATGAGGTCGGCATTGGAGTGGGGAAGGGACGGCCAATTGAGGTGACCTTTGGCTCGTCAAGCAAAAGAAATGGCGAAAATTATTATTTACAGGCAAAAGCGGTAGTTTTAACGGACGCCGGAACAGCGCCAATATTGCTCGCTATGTACCAAGACGTTACGGATCAGGCAATTGTAAATGAAAAACTGCGTCAGCGCGCGAACCACGATCCGCTGACGGGACTTTATAATCGTGAAGCGTTCTTTGAAAAAGCCGAGAAAATGATATCAAGCCAGCCGCCGGCATACTATGTTATGGCATATTTTGATATCGATAACTTCAAGGTGATAAACGATCAGTACGGAAATAAAACCGGTGATATGGTTTTGCAGCACATTTCTCAGGTATTCAGGCAGACCATTTATGCCGCCGGAGGAATATGCTGCCGTGTGTCCGGAGATATATTTGCGGCGCTTTATCTTCATAGCTTTATTGATTCGGAAACAATTGATTCCATTCACCGGAGCGCCTGCCGGACAAGCTGCCTTGATAAGCCGCTTTCCTTTTCGGTTGGGCGCTATATCGTGGACGACATCACGCTTCCGGTCAGCGCGATGTACGACAGAGCGGCGCTCGCGGCGGAAACTGTCAAGGGACGCTATGATGTGCATATCGCCGTCTACAACGAAGCCATGCGGGAAAAGGTTTTGCAGGAGCAGGAGCTGACCAGCGAGATGAACGGAGCACTGACATCAGGGCAGTTTGAAACATGGCTGCAGCCCCAGTTCAACCATTCCTCGGGAGCACTTGTCGGCGCGGAGGCGTTGGTACGCTGGCGGCATCCGCAAAAGGGTTTGATTCCTCCCGGAGTTTTCATTCCGGTATTCGAGCGCAACGGTTTTGTTTACGAGGTCGATAAATATGTATGGGAGCAATCCTGCGCGCTGCTGAGGAAATGGCTCGATGAAAACCGCTCGCCGCTACCTATTTCCGTAAACGTATCAAGATACGACATTTTTCGCGAAGATTTTTTTGATACGCTTACCGGATTTATCAAAAAATACGCTCTAAGCGTTGATCTGCTTCGTCTGGAAATCACAGAATCGGCGTTTGCGCAGGCTTCGGAGCAAATCATCGATATGGTGGAGCGGCTTAAGGCTTTTGGATTTACAATCGAGATTGACGACTTCGGAAGCGGATATTCCTCTCTGAACACATTAAAGGACGTTCCCGCAAATATTATCAAGCTGGATATGAAATTTCTTGAAGCGGGGAGAAACTCCAGCCGCGGAGGAAATATCATAGAGTCCGTCGTCCGCATGGCAAAATGGCTGGGTATGCCAATTATAGCCGAGGGAGTTGAAGATAAACAGCAGGCGGATTATCTCAAGTCCATTGGCTGCAAATATGTGCAGGGTTATCTCTATGCAAAGCCTATGCCCGTGACGGAATACGAAATATTTACGGAAAACAGCAGCAAGGAGCATAATATCGCCGCGCTTGAAACAGTGGAAGCACTGGATAACAACGCTTTCTGGGATCCGAAATCGATGGAAACGCTTATCTTCAACAGCTATGTGGGCGGAGCGTGCATTTTCGAGTATAAAAGCGGCATGATAGAATTGCTGCGCATAAACAAAAAATATGTACAGGAATTTGGCAATGGCAAATTCTCCACCGAGCAAGCCCTGAAGCTTCAGATAACAGATTATCTGGACGAAGAAACGAAGAGGGAATTAAATACCGTAATTACTCATGCGGCAAAAACCGGCAGCGAGGTCACCTGCAATTTGTGGCTTTACGGATTGCCGCAAACGTCCAAAAGAGTTTGCATTCGCTCGTCAATGCGCATGATCGCCCGCGCCGACGAGAGAATGCTGTTCTACTGCTCGGTTGAGAACATCACTGCACAGAAGGAAGCCGAGCAGTCTGTTTTGGAAACCTCAAAGCAGCTAAGCTTCCTCAACGATCTGTCCCGCGATCTGCTGTTCAGCGCCGATTCAAATCAGGCGATCAACAGCATACTTCAAAAAACGCTGGATTATTTTGCGGGGGCGCGCGCTTATGTATTTGAGATAGACAGGAACAAAAAAGTCGCCAACAATACTTATGAAATTTGTGCGGGAGGAGTAAGCGCCGAGATCGGCAATCTTCAGAATGTATCCTTTGACGCGATCTCCTTCTGGCTTGAAGCGTTTGACCACAAAGACCATATCAGCATAGGTGAAGTTTCCAAGCTCAGCGGACAGCGCACTGAGGAACGTCATATTCTTTTGCAGCAGGGGATAAGCTCGCTCGTCGCCGTTCCTCTGCGCTGCGGCGGCAAGATGATAGGTTTTATGGGAGTAGATGATCCGTCGGTCAATCAGTCGCACGTTGAGCATCTGGAGGCGCTGGGCGATTACATGGCGGTAGTTTTGACGCGCCGCGATCTGAACGCTGAAATTGTGAGAGACGACGACGCCCGCATTCGCCTGATGGAGGATATGCCCGGCGGCTTTGCCCGTATGCGTATGCTGTCAGAAACCGACATTCAGCTGGAATATGTGAACGAGGGTATGGGAAAAATGCTCGGCATGACGCGTGCAGAGGTTATCAGC
>JBAXZA010000189.1:0-4154 GCA_041670545.1 Eubacteriales bacterium
TTCGATGGATTTTTAAATGCTTAAAACATATGATTGATTGCCAGACATATCCATACAAGAGCAAAACAATCTTGTATTTAAAACGTGCATCGACAAATTACACATTATTCAAAAATACATTAGATATCAATGCGCTATATGATATCTAATGTGCTTCAAAAATATTAATCACACAAAATATGATAAATATATTGCATTATGTCGAAATAAGGTATATAATTATGAAAATAACAAAAAACAATAGGAAAAATTATGAGAAAATATGTAATATATACACTTTTAACAATATGTTTAATTATATTTTCATCCTGTGCAGGAGTTAAAAGTTCGGCGGATAAAATTGTAATAGAAAGATATGAAATACCGCAAATAGAAACCGAAACAACAGAAATGTTGACCTCATCGAGTGAAATCGATTTGGAAACAACGGAATTGCCGCCTGAAACGGAAATAGCACTACAAGAAACTGAAACAACGACAGAGAAGCAAAATGTCGATCAAACAACTGCTACGACAGAGCAGACAAAAGCGGTGACCCAAACACAGCAGATGTCAGAAAAAAGACCGGAAACCGAAGCTGAACCAGCTAAAACAACAGAAAAACTGTTGCCCAAATCTGATGAAAATGGAAAATATTTTGTAATTGTCAACATGAATTCAATGGTTTATCATACCAACCCGCAATGCTCCTACGCGCGAAAAATTGCCGCTGAAAATCGAATGGAGATTTATGTAAACGATATTTCAGAGCTTGATGCTTCGGGCTGCCGTATTTGTTCATATTGTGCTAAGTCTCAACATAATAATGCTGAAACCACCGAAAAGCATAAAGAAAGTTCCGCACAGACCATAGATCAGACTGAAAAGGAAAGCAACATAGATGATGCACAAAAAGCATCGCTATATACCGTCATTATAAACAAAAATTCCAAAACATTTCATATAAACCCCAATTGCAGTCATGTGAAAAACATGAAGGAAGAAAACAAGCTTATCGTGGAAACCGATGATATCGCGTCGCTTATTGCCGACGGTTATAAACCTTGCGGAAGCTGCGCTAAAGAGTATAAAACAAATTAAAATAAAAAATACTGTTGACAAAACGAAAATACAGTGATATAATATATTAAACTTATGAAGCGGAAATAAAATCATGTTACAGGCTCCCACAGAGAACGGACGGTTTGCTGAGACGTCCGCGGATGCACTCGTGATAAATGGACCGCCGAAGGCTAATGGAACGGCGCTTTTTGCGCTTAGTATACGCGACGCAGGCCGGCGTTAACGGCAGATGATGTGATTGCATCGTCGCTTGAGAGGTATGCTTTTTGCATATAATTAAGGTGGTACCGCAGATTTTACAGTCTGTCCTTATTTTTAAGGACAGACTTTTTCTTTTTGAATGGAGAAATAACATGAAAGAATTATTACTTGGAAACGGTGCGATTGCTCTCGGAGCAGTTAAAGCCGGAGTGCAGCTTGTAAGCGGATATCCCGGAACACCATCGACCGAAGTATTACAGTCGGTTGCGGCTTATAATAAGGATAAAAAAATATATGTTGAATGGTCGACAAACGAAAAAGCGGCGCTTGAGGTCGCTGCCGGCGCATCATACGCCGGTGCACGAACGATGGTAACAATGAAGCAGGTGGGGCTGAATGTCGCGAGCGATCCGCTCATGAGCCTTGCTTATATCGGAGTCAAAGGCGGCATGGTAGTGCTTGTCGCCGATGATCCCGGGCCTATTTCGTCGCAGACCGAACAGGATACACGCCACTTCGGCGAATATGCTAACATTCCGGTTCTCGATCCCTCGTCGCCGGAGGAAGCATATGAAATGGCGAAATATGCCTTTGAGCTATCGGAGAACATCGGTATGCCTGTAATTCTTCGTCCAACCACCAAAATATGCCACGCAAGCGGTACAATCAAACCGACGAAGCGCCGGCGGAGCATAACATCGAAGGATTTGTCAAAGCTCCCAAATGGGTGATTTTTCCGCCGCTGTCATATAGACGGCACATTGAAATTGAGCATCAGCAAAAAACGCTTTCCGAAAGCTTTTCGGAGAGCCGCTTCAACAGTATAACCGGAACATCTAAAAACGGTATCGCGGCGGGCGGCGTCACCTACGCGATCGTGAGCGACATTATAAAATATTACGGTCTTGATGTAACGCTTTTGAAGATTGGAACGCCGTTCCCCGCTCCCGAAAAGCTGTATGAGAAATTTATAAATCAGGTCGACCGCATACTCGTGCTTGAGGAGCTTGATCCGGTGATAGAAAATCAGCTTTATCACACGATGGCGCTCAAAAATGTTAACAAGCCGCTCAATGGCAAGGGCGATTTCTTCGCACCGGTCGCCGGAGAGTTGAAATTTGACAATACCGCCGATATTATTTTTAAATTCCTCAACATTTCGCCTGAAAAGAGCGTCTGCGCCGCGCCTGCCGAGGGATTGCCTGCGCGCCCTCCTGTGCTGTGCGCCGGCTGCCCTCACCGCGCAAGCTTTTACGCCGTTAAACGCGCCGAGCAGGGACGCAAAGCGGTATTCTGCGGCGATATCGGCTGCTACACCCTCGGCAATGCCGCGCCGCTCAACATGACAGACACCTGCCTCTGCATGGGTGCGGGCGTCACCATCGCACAGGGAATAAAGCGCGCCGAGCCAGATACCGACGCGTTCGCCTTCATCGGCGACAGCACATTTTTCGCGAGCGGCATGACCGGCGTCGCAAACGCTGTTTACAACAACTGCGACGTAAATATTATCATTCTCGACAACTCGACGACCGCTATGACCGGACATCAGCCGCATCCCGGAATCGGACGCACAATGATGGCGACGCAGTCTCCGAAAATCGATATTGAAGCGGTCTGCCGTGCGCTAAATGTAGAATTTGTCGAACGTGTCAATCCGTTTGAGCTTGACCGCGCGGTCGAGCGCGTGCGCGCCGCCGCCGAACACAAGGGCGTGAGCGTTATAATTTTCGAGTCGCCCTGCGTCGCGCTCTATAAGCCGCAGACAATGTATAAAATCGACAAATGCGTCGGCTGCATGAAATGCGTTAATGAACTCGGCTGTCCGGCGATGTACGCCGAAACGAATGAAAACGGACGAAAAACCGTCAAAATAAACGATACCCTCTGCTACGGCTGCGGACTATGCGAAAAGGTATGTCCGACCGGCGCGATACGAAAGGTTACGGTGGAATAATATGGATATTCTGATAGCCGGAGTAGGCGGACAGGGAACGATTCTCGCTTCAAAAATACTCGCGGGAGCGGCGATCGAATGCGGCGTCACAGCGAGAACGGGAGAAACCATCGGCATGAGCCAGCGCGGAGGCTGCGTCGTCAGCCATGTGCGCATCGGCGATAACGCTTCGCCTTATATTCCAATGGGCGGCGCCGACCTGCTGCTGTCGTTTGAGCTATGTGAGGGAGCGCGTAATCTTCCGCAGCTTAAAAAGGGCGGACGCGCAATAATCAACACCGCGAAAATAAATCCCGTGACCGCGGCGCTCGGACTGATGAAATACGACGCCGACGCGATAATAAAATATATTTCCGACAACTGCGACGCACATTTTATCGACGCCAACGCAATCGCGATAACGTGCGGATCGGTCAAAGCGGTAAACAGCGTCATGGCGGGAATCGCCGTCGGAATCGGACTGCTCGATTTTCCGCACGATGCGCTGATTTCCGCGATACGCAAAAATGTTCCGCCGAAATTCTTTGAAATGAATGTCAAGGCGTTCGGTGCTGGCGTCGAATGTGCCGCAAAGCTCTGATACGGAGCATTAGTGTGCGACGCAATGAGATAATACAAAATATTGGCTGATAAATACAACGGGCGAAACGCCCATACCGAGGTAATATAAAATGGTAAAATTTGAACAGCTCAAGAAAACGCTTTGCTATGCGGCGACAAACAGCGGCTTTTATAAGCGTATTTTCGCGAACGCCGGTATAGACGCGCTTTCGGTTGAAAATATGGACGATTTCCGCCGTCTGCCCTTCAGCGACAAATACGATCTGCGCGAGGAATATCCCCTCGGCATACAGGCCGCGCCCGACGAGCGCATAGTGCGCATACATTCGTCCTCCGGCACGACCGGCAAGGCGATAATCATACCCTATACCAA
>JBAXZA010000190.1:0-4128 GCA_041670545.1 Eubacteriales bacterium
TATCGGCGTGATCGAAGAAATTCGCCCCTTCGTCGATCGCTTCGCCGATGAAATGCTCCGTGTCGGCGCGGCTGAGCGAGGTAAGGCGCATACAGCCGACGGCGACGGCAGGAACGTCCATGCCACTTTTGCCGAGCTTAATTTTTCTTAGCATTGTTAAGCCTCCCTTTAGACAGTTATAATATTTTCGCGGATATTATTCGTCCGCGTTTTCCCAGTTGTGATAAACGTTCATAACATCGTCGTTGTCCTCGAGATGCTCGAGCATAAGTCCCATGTTCTTTATGTCGTCCTCGTTGTCGAGCGTAATATAGGTAGAAGGAATTTTATCCTTTTCGCTCGAAAGCACAGTATAGCCCGCCGCGGTGACGGCGTCGCTTATCGCGTAGAGATCCTCCGGTTCGGTGTATATCTCGAAAACGTCGCCGTCCGCCTGAAAATCCTCGGCTCCGGCTTCGAGAGAGGTCTCCATCAGCTTATCCTCGTCGATTGAATCGTCCTTTTCAATGATGATAACGCCTTTTTCGGAAAACATAAAGCCGACGCAGCCGGTCTGACCGAGATTGCCGCCGAATTTATCGAAATAATGGCGTATCTCCGACGCGGTGCGGTTGCGGTTGTCGGTCGAAGTTTCGACGATAACGGCGATACCGCACGGACCGTAGCCCTCATAGGTGATCTCGTCATAAACAACATCGTTGCTGCCCTGCGCTTTTTTGATTATGCGCTCGATATTGTCATTCGGCACGTTGAGCGATTTTGCTTTTGAGATAAGATCGCGCAGCTTGCCGTTTACAGTCGGATCGCTTCCACTTTCCTTGACCGCTATCGCGATCTCTTTGCCTATTTTGGTAAAGATTTTAGCGCGCTGCGCGTCGGTTTTTTCCTTTTTATGCTTGATATTATTCCATTTACTGTGTCCAGACATATATTTATCTCCTACAAATTATTGTTATATTATTTCAGCGAAAATATTCCGCTTATGGTCTTATATTTTTTCCGGCGCGCGCAGACAGATGAGCGCAAGCGCGTTTTTGAGAGCAATGCGCGACGCAAGGGTCAGCTTCAGACGGAAGCGCTTGGTATTTTCATCATCAGCGCCCAGAATCTGACATTCGTGGTAAAAACGATTGAAGCCGGTGGCAATGTCGATGATATATCGTGTGATAACGCACGGTTCATAGCTGTCGATAGCCTCGAGCACCTTTTCATTGAACAGCGACAGGGTACGGATAAGCGCCCTTTCCTCCTCGCAAAGCTCATGCTCGCCGTGCCACGATGCGATATCGGTGTCACTCATGCCGCTGCGGGCGATGATAGAGCAGGCGCGGGCATGTGTATACTGCGCATACGGGCCGGTCGCGCCGTCAAACGAAAGCGCGTCCTCCATGACGAAATCTATATCCTTTATCCGGCTGTTATATAAATAATGGAAGACTATCGCGCCGACTCCCACCGCTTCTGCTGTATCGTCCTTGTTTTCAAGGTCGGGACTCTTGGTTTCGATTATCTCGCGCACCTTTTCTATCGCCTGCGCGAAAAGATCCTTCAATAATACAACGTTGCCGGTTCGCGTCGCGAGCTTTGCTCCATTTATGGAAACCGTTCCGTAGGGAATGTGTACAAGCTGACCGTACCAGTCATAGCCCATAAGCTCGACTACCTTGAACCACTGCGCGAAATGCAGCGACTGAGCCGCAGAGGTGACGATTATGCACTTATCAAAATTGTAGGTGCGCTTGCGGTATACGGCGGCGGCGATATCACGCGCCGGATATAACGTCGAGCCGTCGCTCTTGAGGATCAGGCAGGGCGGCATTTTATATTTTTCGAGGTCGACAAGCGATGCGCCATTGTCGAGCTTGAGGAGATTTTTATCGCGCAGGAGCTGCACCTGTTCCTCCATTTTATCTGAATAGAAGCTCTCTCCGGCATAGCTGTCGAACTCGATTCCAAGCTGCTTATAGGTTTTTTTATATTCAATCAGCGAAAATGAAATCAGCCATTTCCAAAGGGCGGTATTTTCGGGATCGTGATGCTCCAGCTTTGTAAATTCCGCGCGCGCCTTATCCTCGAGCGATTTATCGTTCTCGGCTTCCTTATGAAAGCGCACATAAAGCGCCACCAGCTCGTCAAGACCGTTTTCTTCCACAGCCTGCTTTGTTCCCCACAGTCTGTAAGCCACTATCAGCTTGCCGAACTGCGTTCCCCAGTCGCCGAGATGATTTATCGCGACGCATTTATAGCCGGCGAACGAATGGAGCAGACGTATCGAGTGACCAATCGCCGTCGAGCCGAGATGTCCGATGTGAAACGGCTTCGCGACGTTCGGCGACGAATAGTCGAGAACGACTGTTTTTCCGTTTCCGATATCGCACGAACCGTAACGGTCGCCGCGTTCGGCTATCTCGCCGAGCACGCCGTCGGTATAAAAGCTGTCCGCGATAAAAAAGTTGAGGTACGCGCCCGCCGTCTGCACCTTTTTAATGCAGGACAGCGAAAAGCCGTCGGAAAGCGCCGATGCTATCGCGGGCGGCGCCTTATGCAGCGCGCGGCTCAGCTTGAAGCACGGAAACGCAAGCTCTCCCAGCTCCGGATTCGGAGGATACTCGAGCATATCGCGCAGCTCTGCGCCCGAAAGCCCGTGCGAATCGGAGATAGCGCTCAGCTTTTCGAGCAGATAATCAGCCAGAGTATTTTTCAGGTCGATTATATTCATATTTTTTCTCCCTTATATTATATTACTTGCGTTTCTTTCCCCATATGACGAGGGCGGCGATCGCCGCGACCGAAACGACGCATACGACTATCAGCCATGGGAACGAGGTGGAATCGTTTGTGCAGGGGCTGACGACTGACGATACCGAGCAGACGGCGGAAATTAAGCTGATCATATCCTTTATATCCTTTCAGAAACGCATAACCGCGCCTCAGACGATAAAATATCGGAGAGCGCGGCAGGTTTGGCACTAATATTCTTATTTTATCACATTTTTCGCAGCTATGCAAGTAGTTGCCATGATTTTTTATGTTTTTTCGAAAATTATGCTTGACAAAACGGCACGATTGTGTTAAAATGTGTAAAGTAATTTACTATACAGTATAAAGGCAATTTGTGTGCCGCGTTTTCAATATTGCAATATGAAAGCAAAACTCGCGATGATTACCGCAAAATGAAAACTGCGAGTTTTTGCCTGTAAACGAATTGTGCGAAGATGATCCGGAGGAGCGATGTCCGATATAAACGATGTCAGAAAAGACGGCGGCATAAACGCCGACAGCGGGCGCGAGGATATGGCTGAGCGCAGCGTCGAGCTGTCGATTCTGCTCGATTTTTACGGCGATGTGCTGTCCGACCGTCAGCGCGAGGCTGTCCGCCTTTGGTGCGACGAGGATCTTTCGCTGTCGGAGATATCCTCCGTATGCGGCATTACACGCGCGGGAGTGCGCGACCGTATTCTGAAAAGCGAAGCGATACTCCGCGTACTTGAGGACAAGCTGGGGCTGGTGCGGCGCTTTTCCGACCGCGATCATACTGTGCGCAGGATAATCGCACGGCTCGAGAGCATATCCGGCGAGGACGTTTCGGATATCATCAGCGACGCCAAAAGCCTTCTTATATAGATATAAAGAATACGAATATCCGGCACGACAGCGGATATAAAAATACTTAGCTGTGATGGGAGCAACAATGTTTCAAAATCTCGCCGACAAGCTGAATAACGCGTTTAAAAAATTTAAAAACAAGGGCAAGCTCACCGAGAGCGACGTCAAAGAGGGAATGCGCGAGATAAAGCTCGCGCTGCTCGAAGCAGACGTTTCGTTCAAGGTCGTCAAGGAATTTATAAAGACGGTCAGCGACCGCGCTGTCGGCGCCGAGGTGCTTGAAAGCCTCATGCCGGCACAGCAGATCGTCAAGATCGTAAACGAGGAGCTTACAGCTCTGATGGGCGGCACGCAGTCAAAGCTGACCATCGCGCCCAAACCGCCCACCGTCATTATGATGTGCGGACTTCAGGGCGCTGGCAAGACCACGCACTGCGGAAAGCTCGCCGGAATGCTCAAAAAGCAGGGAAAACGCCCGCTGCTCGTAGCCTGCGACGTATACCGCCCTGCCGCTGTCAAGCA